>NZ_JAMYRK010000040.1:0-60785 GCF_040321335.1 Mesorhizobium sp. M0437 | reverse complement strand
CCCCCCCCCCCCCCCGCCCCCCCCCCCCCCCCCCCCCCCCCCCCCCCCCCCCCGCCCCCCCACGCCGGGCGCGGCGACCGACGGTCGCCCGCTCGTCTTCGGAATTCGCCCTGAAGACGTCTATCTCGAGACCGGCGCGCCGGTCGAGGCGCGGGTCCACGATGTCGAGAACCATGGCGTCGAAAAGATCCTGACGCTGCGGGTCGGCGACACCATGCTGCGCGCCACCGTGCCGGCCAGGACCGACGTGCAGATAGAGCAGCCGGTGCGCTTTGCCTGGAACCCGGACAAGGTGGTGCTGTTCGACAAGGGCAGCGGAATAAGCCTGCGTCACGCCGGCTAAGTACAAGCCTCTTTGCTGCAGCTAGAACGGATGCGTTCAAATCGAGCCGTGCATACCGCTCTAAACCATGTGTTTTAGCCGCATTTGTGCGACGTCGAGTGATTCCCTTGGCTGCTAAATGCTCGAGTCTTCCCGTCATCCCCCATACGGGGGATGCGGATGCTCCGATTTGTCGAATAGGCTGATCCTTTGGTCCCAAACGGGCTTTGCAAGCCCAATTTGGAGGCCCAAAACGGAGGGTTGGCTATGGGAACTCTATTTCGCGGTTTTGCGACGATCCTACTCGTCGCCGGTATGGGATTGTCGGCGGCGCATCTGGGCGAGGCGCAGGCAGCCAAGAAAGTTGTCGCCGGCGCGAAGGTCGACGCCAAGAGGATCAAGGATCTCAACGGCACGGTCAATCTGTCCACCAGCGACTGCAAGCTGTTGTTGAGCGGCACCGTCGTGGAAGTCTCGGATGGCAGGTGCGGGGCTTCCGGCAAATATTGCAAGAGCAGCGCCGGCTCGGCCTGCATCACCGAGCAATAACCCGGCCAACGTTTAGCCGGCCTGGCGGATATCAGCCTGTTCCTCGGCCCGGAAATGGCTAGGCGGCGATCCGATGACCCGTTTGAAGGCGCGGCTGAAGGAGGCGTCGGATTCGTAGCCGAGACGAGCCGCGACGACGGAAATCTTGAGCCGGTCGCGGACCAGCCATTGCCTCGCCTGGTGCATCCGCACCTGCGTGACGTACTTTGCCGGTGTTTCGCCGACAATGGTTGCGAAGCGCTCGGCGAAACCTGATCGCGAGGCACCCATCATCTTCGCCAGAGCTTCCACCGTCCAGTCGCGGTTCGGTTCCAGATGGATCGCGGCCAGCACCCGGCCGATCTCGCGGTCCCTGACCGCCGCAATCCAACCGGAAGAGTCGCCGCAGCCGCGCTCGACCCATGAGCGGATGACGGTCGCGGCGAGCACATCGGCCAGCCGCGCCAGGATGCCGCCGGAGCCGACGCGCTCCATCGTCACCTCGCGGGCCATCGCTTCCAGCAAATGCGGGATACCTGGCTCATAGGCCTCCAACTCATGTGCGCGCATCACGTCCGGCATCATGCCGAGCAAGGGGTGCAAGCCATCGAGATTGAAATACATGCTGCCGAAAAACAGCAAGGTCCCCGGACGGCAGCCGGGCATGCCGTCATTCGACATGCAATAGACACCCTTGCAGATTTCCTCGACCTCATAGCCGTGGATCGGCGCCGCCTCGGTACCCGGCTCGCTCGCCAGCGTGTGGGCTGAGCCGCGCGGCAACAATACCGCGTCGCCAGCCTTCAGTTCCACCCATTCGCCGGACGGCTGCAGCAACCAGCAGCCTTTGCGGCCGATGAAATGAAACCGTGCCGCCGCCTGAGCCGGAAAATGGATGCCCCAGGGTTCCTTCATCTCGCAACGGCCGTAATCGACGCCTTCGAGGCGCAATCCGCGCAATATGTCTGTCAGCGGATCACCGGTGACGGGGATTTTGGACGAACGGTCAAGCATAATGGTGTTTCTAGCATGGAAACTCCAGACAGTCACTCCCTATGTTGCACTGCAGCCAGATGCTGCGCTGCAACCAGATCGGAGATCCCTCATGACCGAACCCGCGACAGGCGTCATGGACGCCGTTCTCGACCCATCGGAAACCGGCGAACGATCCGAGCCCGCATGGGGGGCAGTGGTCTCCCTGGCGCTCGGAGTCTTCGGCCTGGTGACCGCGGAATTTCTGCCTGCCAGCCTGCTGACGCCGCTTGCGCAGGATCTCGGCATCACCGAAGGCGCCGCCGGGCAGGCGGTAACGGCAACCGCCGTCATCGGCGCGATTGCGGCGCCGACCATGGCCATTGTCACCAAGCGGCTGGACCGCAGGTTGGTCATGTGGGCGCTGACGGTGCTGCTTGTGCTGTCAAACCTGGTGGCCGCGTTTGCGTCCTCGCTTCCCGTTCTTCTGATTGCCCGCATCATGCTCGGGATCAGTCTTGGCGGCTTCTGGTCGATGTCGGCAGCCATGGCGATGCGGCTCGTTCCGATGCGGCTGATGCCGCGCGCCATGTCGATCATTCTCACCGGCGTTTCGGTGGCAACGGTCTGCGCGGCTCCGGTCGGCGCCTATGTCGGCGACATCTGGGGCTGGCGGACGGCGTTCATGATCGCCGCCGTGGTCGGAGCGCTGGCGCTGCTGGTGCAGGTGGCTACCATTCCGAAGCTGCCGCCTGCAGGTACGGCAGGTTTTCGCACGCTGCTGGAGGTGATGAAGCGGCCGATGATCAGGGTGGCACTGCTGGTGGTACTACTGGTCGCCTCGGGACATTTTGCCGGCTTCACCTATGTCCGCCCGTTTCTCGAGAAGGTGCCCGCGCTGGACATCGAGACGATCTCGCTTGTGCTGCTCGCCTACGGCATTGGTGGCTTCTTCGGCAATTTTGCCGGCGGCTTCATTGCCGAACGCAGCCTCAAGGCGGCCGTCAGCCTGGCGCCCCTGCTGATCGCGTTTTCGGCGCTCCTGCTGCTGGTGGTCGGAGGTTCACCCGTCGTGGCTGCAATAGCAGTGGCCAGCTGGGGCTTTGCCTTCGGCGCCGTCCCAGTCGGGCTGCAGACCTGGCTGGTGCGGGCCGCCCCCGATCAGGCGGAAAGCGCCGGTGGGCTCATGGTTATGACGTTCCAGGTCGCCATTGCGTTGGGCGCCGTCTTCGGCGGCCTGCTTGTCGACAATACCGGCGTTGCCACCGCCTTCGCCTATTGCGCGGCGGCGACGTTGCTTGCGGCACTGGCGGCGTTCTTCCTTGGCCCCAAGCCGATCGACGACCCCAAGGCCTAAACGGAACGGCCGTCGAAGTCGAAGACCGGCACGGCGGCGACGTCCAACGCCTCGATGCAATTAATATTGATATAGGCACTTCGCCCGCTCCCTTCGCCGACATCCTCGGCGAAGGGGTGAATGCCGCAGCTGCGGCAGAAGCGGTGGGCGATGACATGGTTGCCGAAGCTGTAGCGGCCGAGATCATCGCCCCAGGCAAGCACCCGCATGCTCTCATGCGGAACTGCCGATAGCAGTGCACCCTTGCGCGAGCAGATCGAGCAATTGCACCGAACGGCTCCGGTCAGCTCGCCTTCGACCTCGAACGCGACCTTGCCGCAGTGGCAGCTGCCTTGGTAGAGCATCGCGCCTTCCTCCTTCGGTTCGACAGGTGCAAATCCGACCGCGCCGGGCTATGTCTCCTGCGGCCAGTTTCTGGCTGCTACCTTAAGACGTTGCAAGCGCGCGGAGTCCGACACCGAAAAATGCAATCAGCCCGCGATCACCTCGAAGCAATTCTTTCGTCTCTTGCCGCTCGCGTCGACGATGAGAGGGTTTTCGTAAAGCTCTACCCGGAAGCCGCCCGGGCGGCGGCGGACGCCACCGATGCGCGGCGAAAAGCCGGCGTCACGCTCGGGCCGCTCGATGGGGCGATCGTCTCGATCAAGGATCTGTTCGATGTCGCCGGCGAGCCGACCACGGCGGGCTCTCTGCTGCTCGCCAACGCAGCGCCGGCGCTGCGGGATGCCATTGTCGTGCAAAAGTTGCGCCAGGCCGGTGCAATCATCCTCGGCAAGACCAACATGACCGAGTTCGCCTTTACTGCGATCGGCGTCAATCCACATTATGGCACGCCCGGCAATGCTAGCGATGCCAGCCGTATTCCGGGCGGCTCCTCCTCAGGCGCCGGCGTTTCGGTGGGCGAAGGCACCAGCGAAATCTCCATCGGTTCCGATACCGGTGGTTCGGTGCGCATTCCGGCATCGCTGAATGGCGTCGTCGGTTTCAAGCCGACTGCGCGGCGCGTGCCGCTTGCGGGTGCGTTTCCGCTGTCAGCCACGCTGGACTCGATCGGTCCGCTGGCCCGCACCGTCGCCGAATGTGCGGCGGCCGATGCAGTGATGTCGGGCGAAAACCTGGCGGCACTGTTGCCGCTGCCGCTGGACGGCCTGCGCATCGGTATTGCGCGCGGCGTGCTGTTCGATGATACGCACGAAGAGGTCGCGACGACGTTCGACCGGTGTCTGCGCAAGATGGAGCTTAGCGGCGCACGGCTTGTGGAGCTGTCGATCGACGACCTGCTTGCCGATCTGCGCGTGGCAACCCAACGCGCGTCTATCGCGGCGATGGAAGGGGCGGAGATCCATGCCGACTGGCTGGCGGCGGGAGCGACGAGGCCGGTCGATCCGCGGGTAAGCGGGCCATTGTCGCGCGCCGCCGCCATTCCGGCCACGGTCTATATCAGGGCAATGCGCCGCCGCACGGCGCTGGCCGCCGCGATGGATGACCGGCTGGCGTCGGTCGACGTGCTGGCCCTGCCGACCACACCGGTGACGGCGCCGACGATCGTGTCGATGACCAGCGACGAGGCGCTGTGCAACAGGATGGAAGGCCTTCTGCTGCGCAACACGCAGGTCGCCAACCAGTTCGATCTATCAGCCATCTCGCTGCCGATGCCGGGAATGACGCGTCCGGCCGGGCTGATGCTGGTGGCGCGCAATGGCCATGACCACCACCTGCTGCGCATCGCAGCCGGCGTGGAGGGGCTGCTTGCAAATTGATCGCACAGCGCGTGTCAGCGCGACGAGCAGTGGCCGCGTTCGCTGTCCTTGGCGGCGCGTTCGATGCTGGTGGCGACCAGCCAAGGCAGGGTGTACCGCTTGCCGTTGAAGGTCCGGGTACGGTTCTCGATCGAGCCGACAACAACGACCTTGCCGGCATAGAGCTTGTCTGAAAGATCGAGCGCCTTGTCTTGTTGCGGCAGGCGATCGATGTCGATTGAAACGCCTTTGATGAGCTTCCCAGCAGCAAGGTCGAGTGCGCTGTTCGATGGACAGGGCGCCGCCAGGCAGCGTATGCCGTTGTCGCAGAACACGTAGCTACCCTGTTCGTTGGCGAAGGCTTGCGCCGTCGCCACGCAGAAGCCGGCGGTCAGCAGGAATTTTGTGACGCTTGCCATGCCGGCACCATCGCCGGCGAATTCGGGAAAATTGGGGCGCTTTCAGAAATCGGCAGGGAACCGCCGCCGGTAGTGCTCGACCACTTCGGGGTTGCGCAGATTGACCGGCAATCTGTTGGCCAGCACCAGCAAGGCTTCGCCAGCCGCGCCGACGCCCATGCGCATCATCGACTGCTCGGTAATCCCAGCCATGTGCGGGGTGACGATGACGTTGTCGAAGCCAAAATAAGGATGGTTGGGCGGTAGCGGTTGTGTAGCAAAAACATCGAGCGCAGCGCCGCCGATGCGCCCCTTCTGCAAGGCCTCGATCAGCGCGTCGTCATCGATCACCGGCCCGCGCGAAACATTGATCAGCAGCGCATCCGGCTTCATCCGCTCAATGCGCTCGCGGCTGATCAGCCCCCGTGTTTCGGGCGTCAGCGGGCAGCACAGAACGATGATGTCGCTCTGCTCGATGAGTGCATCGATCGACAGGAAGCCGACCCTGTCCGGCGCCGGCCGCATGCTGCGCGTCGTCGCCACCACATTCAGATCGAACCCATGGGCGGCGATGTGGCCAACCGCCTGACCGATCGCGCCGAGGCCGACAATGCCGATCATCTTGCCCGCGAGCTCGCTGGCTACCACCGTGTGTTCGCGGCCCGCCAGCCAGCCCTTCGCACGCAAGTCGCGGTCCAACACACGGAAGCGCCTAAGCAGCGCCAGCGCCGCGAACATCACATATTCGGCGACAGATCGCGCGTTCACCCCCGGCACATTCGCCACCAGCACGCCGGCCGCATTGGCCGCTTCCATCGGTACCATGTCCAGCCCGGCGCCGTGGCGGATCGCGGCCCTGAGCTTCTTCGCGCCTTCGAAAAGCGCCGCAGGCAAGGGAGCGCGAACGATGATGACATCGGCGTTCCTTGCCTCGGCGGCCAGCGTGGCCGCATCGAGGGCGGAAGCAACGACGAGTTCGCCGGCCCCGGTCAGCATGGAAGCGGCACGAGGGTGCAGTCTGTGTGTTGACAGGATCTTGGGCATTTCAGGCCTTTTCGAGCGCAGGGCTTTCCGGTTCCGCCCCACGCCCCTCGATCAGCCCCTTCCAGTAGCTTTCCGCGCCTTGCAGGTGGGCGCTCATCAGCGCCTGGGCGAGATTGCCGTCGCGGCGCAGCAGCGCCTCGTAGATCTGGATATGCTCGGCATGGGAGCGCACGCTGCGTTCGGGATCGTTGAAATAGATCGGCAGGCGCAGTTCACCCATCATGTAGTAGACGCTGCAGATATTGTGGAAGACGCTGTTCTTGGTCGCCCGCACGATCTCGAGGTGGAACTCGCGGTCTTCCCGGGCAAGCCCTTCACCGGCGGCGATGCGATCCTCGGAGGCCTTCAGGATCTCGCGCAGCCGCTCGAAATTCTCCTCGGTGGCGCGTGAACAGGCAAGTTCGGCGGCCTTGATCTCGTGGATCTTGCGCAACTCGACCGTCTCGTAGATCTGGACGGGATCGAGCGGCAGGCCGGCGCGGGCGAACAGCGCCATCGCCTCGACGCTCGCCTGCTTCGTATCGATGTAGATGCCGGATTTCGCCCGTCGCTCGACGATGCGCATGGCCTCGAGAATGGCCAGCGCCTCGCGGATCTGGCCGCGGCTGACGCTGAAATGCTCTGCCAGTTCGCGCTCCGACGGCGTGCGGCCCGTCTCCTTGTCCGAATGGGAGAACAGATAGGCGGCGAGTTCCGCGAGAAGGTTCTTTTCTTTCATGTCAGCCGTGTTGCGCGTGCGCCTCCAGGAACCGCTCCGAAATGGTGAATCCCAGCCCGGGTCTATCAGGGATCGCTACCATACCGTCCTTTGCTTCGACAGTCTCTTCGATCAGATCGTGGATCATCGGGTTGGCGCCGAGCGAATATTCGACGGTGAAGCTCGCCGGCGAAGCGGCGCAGACATGCAGCCCGGCAAAGAAGCAGGGCGCGCCGGCCCAAAGATGCGGCGCAAAGCGCAGATTGAAGGCGCTGGCGATGGTGCCGATCTTCATCGCCTCGCTGATGCCACCGCAAAAGGCCGGATCCGGCTGGAAGATATCGGCGGATTTGAGCACGGCGAGGTCGCGGAAGGCATAGCGCGTCGCCTCGCTTTCGCCGGTGGCGATCGGGATCGAACCGCAGGCGCGCACCTCGGCCATGCCGGGCTTGTCGTCGGCGATCACCGGCTCCTCGAACCAGGCGAGATCGAGGTCGCCGGCGAGATGGATAAAGCGCTTGGCTTCGGCCACCGTGTAGGTGCCGTGCGCGTCGACCATCAGGTCGATATCGGGACCGAGCGCCCGTCTGGCGGCACGGACGCGAGCGGCCGAGATATGTGGGGCGCCGTCCATGGCGCCGACGCGCATCTTCAGCGCCTTGAAACCGCCCTTGGCGATGTAGGACTGCAGCTGGTCGCCGATGGCTTCCGCAGTGGCCCAGCCGCCGGAAGCATAGGCCGGCATGCGGTCCAGCTTGCGGCCGCCGAGCAGCCGCCAGACCGGAACGCCGAGCGATTTGCCAAGAATGTCCCACAATGCGATGTCGACGGCGCTGATAGCCGCGATGCTCATGCCGCGTCGCGCCAATTGCGGCATGGCGTGGCCGGCGCGAGCGGCGCTGTCGTGGCGCGTGCCATTATAGAGCATCTCCCAGATGACGCCGATGTCAGCCGGGTCGCGGCCGACCAGCTGCGGGCCGACCTCGTAGTTCAGCAAATGGACAAGGGCGCCGTAGCTGCCGGCGCTGCCGGCGGCATTCTTGCCCTCGCCCCAGCCGACCAGCCCGTCGTCGGTCTCGATGCGCAGGATGGCGGCGTCGAACGTCGCCACCTGACCGAAGTCGCTGCGGTGCTGCTTCGCGGCTTCGATCGGTATGCGGACCCACCAGGCTTGGACCGTCTTGATGCGCATGTTCATCCTCGGCCCGGCCGCGGTGAGGCGGAAGGGCTCTTTCCAAACGGCTCGGCTACTTGATCAGCGGCAGCAGCGTTTCCGCGTTGATGCGCATCTGGTCGGTGTAGAATTTCTCCGTGAGCACGCTGGAGCCGTGGTCCTGAATGAATTTCAGCTGCTCCGGCGAGATGTCGACGGGGTTGCGTTCGACCATGTCGGGATAGGGGGCAGCCGGCGTGCGGTCGACGGGGGCGACGAATTCATTGGTCAGCGCGCCGTCATAGCCGATCTCCTTCAGCGTGCCGACGATCTTCGGCCAGTCGATCTGCCCGAGGCCGGCGGCGAAGCGGTTGTTGTCGGCGACATGGAAGTCGTACAGGCGCTTGCCTACCTGCCGGATGGCGTCGTAGACGTTAAATTCTTCCATGTGGATGTGGTAGGCGTCGAGGCAGACGCCGCATTCGGGGCTGACCGCATCGGCCAGCGCCAGTGCCTGGGCGCCGCGGTTGAACAGATAGGTCTCGAAGCGGTTGAGTGGCTCGACCGCGATCTTGACGCCGACCTTCTTGGCGTGGGTGAAGCATTCCCGGGTGGCGTCGACCACCCATTTCCACTCCTCTTCCTCGGTGCCGTCCGGCACCACCTTGCCGACGGTGGCCGGAACCAGCGTGATGATCTCGCCATCAAGTTCGCTGACCATGGTCAGCACGTCCTTGACATACTGCACCGAGCGCTCGCGTTGGCCCTGGTCCTTGGCGGCGAGATTTCGCTCGCCCAGCATCAGCGTCACCGCTCCCCAGCAGCGAATGCCGTACTCGTTCAACAGTGCGCGCGTCTCCTTGGGCTTGTACTGATCGGGTTCGCCGGAGATCTCGATCGACTCGTAGCCGAATTTCTTGATGCGCTTGAGCGTCGTTTCCAGCGGCTCCGCCCGCATCCAATTGTGCGTCGAAAGATGCATGGTCTATCCTTCCCAGAATCGCCTGTACCAGTTCGCCTGCGGCGCACTCTGCCGAAGCGTGCCGCATGATTCTTCCCCAAGGCGTCCCAGCATTTTTTGCAAACTGGTTCGACCAATTGGGCCTGATGGGAGGTCTACAGTAATTTCATCTGGACGGCAAGAAGTGCTGCCATCAAGCGTTGGCTCCTGTCTATGCTATTGATTATACTTAAACATGTGGCCTAACTCGGCATGGTTGCAGGACCGCGGCAGCGCGTCAAATGGCTTGACCGGATTTCGGCATTTGGTAATACCAGAATAGCGGCGCTGAGCGCGCTGTGCAAAGAGACCAAAGACGCTGGCCCTGTTTTCAATCGGCGCTATGCTTGGTCGTGAAACATAGGGAGATGCCGATGCCGACGACGATGAAGGGGCCTGGTCTGTTCCTGGCGCAGTTTGCGGGCGACGCCGCGCCGTTCAATTCGCTGGCCTCGATCACCAAATGGGCGGCTGGTCTGGGCTACAAGGGCGTGCAGATCCCGACATGGGACGCCCGATTGTTCGATCTCGAGAAGGCAGCCTCCTCCAAGGCCTATTGCGACGAGGTGAAGGGCATCTGCGCCGATGCCGGCGTCGAGATCACCGAACTGTCGACGCATCTGCAGGGGCAACTGGTGGCGGTGCATCCCGCCTATGACGCGCAGTTCGACGGCTTCGCGCCGGCTGCGGTGCACAACAATCCAAAAGCAAGGCAGCAATGGGCGGTCGAACAGATGAAGTTCGCCGCCAAGGCGTCGAAGAATCTCGGGCTCAAGGCGTCGGTGTCGTTTTGCGGCGCGTTGGCCTTCCCATACCTCTACCCCTGGCCGCAGCGGCCGGCGGGATTGATCGAGGAAGCGTTTGCCGAACTCGGCAAGCGCTGGAAGCCGATTCTCGACGTTTATGACGAGAACGGCGTCGATGTCGGCTACGAAATTCATCCGGGCGAGGACGTGTTCGACGGCGCGACATTCGAGATGTTCCTCGATGCGGTCGGCGGCCATAAGCGCTGCAACATCAACTACGACCCGTCGCACTTCCTGCTGCAGCAGCTCGATTATCTCGAATTCATCGACATCTACCACGAGCGGATCAAGGCGTTCCACGTCAAGGATGCCGAGTTCAATCCGACCGGGCGGCAAGGTGTCTATTCCGGTTACCAGAGCTGGACCAACCGTGCCGGGCGTTTCCGCTCGCTCGGCGACGGGCAGGTGGATTTCGGCGGCATCTTCTCCAAGCTCACTCAATACAATTACGATTCATGGGCGGTGCTGGAATGGGAATGCTGCCTCAAGCACCCGGAGGATGGTGCGGCCGAAGGCGCTCCCTTCATCCAGCACCACATCATCAGGGTGACGGAAAAAGCATTCGACGACTTCGCCGGCGGCACGACCGATAAAAAGATGCTGCGCGGCATGATGGGGATCTAGCACAGATATCCCTCCCCCTCGAAGGGAGGGTCGATCCACGCAGCGGATCGGGGTGGGGTCGCCGGGCGTAGAGCTCGGCATGAACCAACCCCACCCGGCCGTGCGGGCCACCTTCCCCTCAGCGGAGGGGTATTTCAGTGACGAGGGAGAAAATCATGGTTGGCGCATCGAAGACGGAAACGGGAGGCGGTCCGATCCGCTACGGCATGGTTGGCGGCGGACAAGGCGCCTTTATCGGCGCGGTGCACCGCATCGCGGCGCGCATTGATAACGAGTTCGTGCTGGTTGCCGGGGCCCTCTCGTCGAATCCGGAGCGCGCCAAGGCCTCGGCGGCCGAGCTTGGGCTCGATCCGGCACGCAGCTACGGCTCCTATGCCGAGATGGCCAAGGCGGAGGCCAAGCGGCCGGATGGCATCGAGGCGGTGGCCATCGTCACGCCGAACAATGTGCACGTGCCGGCAGCCAAGGCTTTTCTCGAGGCCGGCATCCATGTCATCTGCGACAAGCCGCTGGCGACGTCGCTGGCCGAGGCGAAGAGGTTGGCCGCGCTGGTCGAGAAGACCGGCAAGGTGTTCGTGCTGACGCATAACTACACCGCCTATCCGATGGTGCGGCAGGCACGCGAGATGGTGGCCAAGGGACAGCTCGGCGATATCCGTATCGTGCAGTCGGAATATCCGCAGGACTGGCTGACCGAAGACCTGGCCGCCACCGGCCAGAAGCAGGCTGCGTGGCGCTCTGACCCGAAGCAGGCGGGTGCCGGCGGTGCGCTGGGCGATATCGGCACGCATGCCTACAACCTTGCCCGTTTCGTCTCCGGGCTGGAGCTCGATTCGTTGTCGGCCGATCTCGATGCCTTCGTGCCGGGGAGGCTGCTCGACGACAACATCAATGTGCTGCTGCGCTTCAAGCCGGTCGGCGGGTCGCACCCGGCGAAGGGAATGATCTGGGCAAGCCAGGTGGCGCCCGGCCACGAGAACGGGTTGAAATTGCGCATCTACGGCTCGAAGGGCGGCCTCGAATGGGTGCAGGCCGACCCGAACTATCTCTGGTACACGCCGTTCGGCCAGCCGAAGCAGTTGATTACCCGTAATGGCGCCGGCGCGCTCCCCGTCGCCGGGCGCGTCAGCCGCGTTCCGCCAGGGCATCCGGAAGGCTATCTCGAAGGTTTCGCCAACATCTATCAGGAAGCCGCGCGGGCTATTCGTGCAGCGCGCCGGAAGGGCGGGAAGCCGGCCAAGGATGTCGTCTTCCCGACCGTGCAGGACGGCGTCGAGGGCATGGCCTTCATCGAGGCCTGCGTGAAGTCGTCGAAGAAGAACGGAGCGTGGACGAAGCTTTAATCGCTGCGCCCGGTTAATGGGAAGTCCCCGTCACCCGGATTGCCAGCCGAATTGCAAGGCAATTCGGGGCAATCCGACCTTTCCTCGTGGGGAGAGGAGATCGTTGGCGCTGGCGTTCACCTCTTTTCCCCGGCGGGGAGAAGGTGGCCACGAAGCGGCCGGATGAGGGGGCTTGTGGCGAAGTCGCCGGAGGAGCAAGCCCGGCCGTAAAAAGGGGAGGGGCGTCGATGAAAATCGGCATGTGCATGTTGTTGTGGACGACCAGTGTCTCAAAAAAACACGAGCCGTTGTTGAGGGACATCAAGGCGACCGGCTTCGACGGCGTCGAGATACCGGTCTTCTCCGGCACGCCGGACAACTACAGGAAACTCGGCGAGCTGCTCGACCGTATCGGGCTGCAACGCACCGCCGTCTCGGCGATGGGCGATCCGGCGATGAATTTGATCTCGCCGGATGCCTCGACGCGCAAGGCCGGTATCGACTACATGAAATCGACGATCGACTGCGCTCAGGCGCTTGGCGCGAACACGTTGAGCGGCCCGCTCCATTCGACACTCGGGGTCTTCTCCGGCAGCGGGCCGACGGCGGCCGAGAAAAAACGTTCGGTCGCTTCGCAGCGCGTCATCGGTGACCATGCCGGCAACAAGGGTGTCACCATCGGGCTGGAGGCGCTCAACCGCTTCGAATGCTATCTGCTCAACACGATGGACGATTTGTCGGCGCATATCGACGCGATCGACCGGCCGCACATCAAGGCGATGTACGACACGTTCCATGCCAACATCGAAGAGGCTGACCCGATCGGGGCCTATACGCGCAACCGCAAGAACATCGTCCATATCCACATTTCGGAGAACGATCGCGGCGTGCCGGGCCGCGGCCACGTCCCTTGGAAAGAGACGTTCTCTGCCATCCGCAAGAGCGGTTATGACGATTGGCTGACGATCGAGGCGTTCGGCCGCTCGCTGAAGGATCTGGCCGCGGCCACCAAGGTGTGGCGCGACTTTTCCGAAGGCCCGGAAGCCGTCTACCGCGACGGCTACAGGCATATCAGGAATGGATGGAGGAAGGCGCCCTAACCGCACGCCTGCGCAACGCCTCTGTCAGCCCTGGCCGGCCTGGATCCGGTTGTAGTCGTGGATCGTCCTGCTCAAGCGGCGGCGCAGGAAATTGGAAATGTTGTCGAAGATGAAAACGACGAGCAGGACCAAGAGCACCATGTAGAAGACATTGGCCCAGTTGGAATTGGTGCGCATCGCCTCCCAGAGCTTCAGGCCGATGCCACCGGCACCGACGGCGCCGATGATCGTCGCGCCCCTGGTGTTGGATTCCCACTGATAGAGTGTCTGGCTGATGAAGACCGGGATCACTTCCGGCAGCACGCCATAGCGCTGCACCAGCAAGCCGTTGGCGCCGGTCGACTGGATGCCCTCGCGTGGCTTGTCGTCGATGTTCTCGAGGCCCTCCGAATAGACTTTGCCGAGCGTGCCGATCTCGGTGAAGAAAATCGCGGCGCTGCCGGCAAGCGGGCCCGGGCCGAAGGCGCGGGTGAAGAACAGCGCCCAGATCAGCATGTCGACCGAACGCATGAAATCGAAGAACCGCTTTAGCACCTGGCTAAGCAGGCCGCTCGGGGTGATGTTGCGGGCGGCGAAGAAGGCGAGCGGGAAGGCAACGATGCCGCCGAGCAAGGTGCCGAGAAACGCCATGACGATGGTCTGGAACAGCTTCGTCCAGACGTCGCCATGCTGCCATTGGGCGTTGTTCCAGATATTGTCGGCGGCCAGCGCAATGTTTGATGTGCCCGGCTTGAGCTGGGGTCCGGACATCAGCAACGAGACCACCTCGCCGGGCGACTTGCCGAAGAAGGGCGAGCGTGTGTCGAAGACGAAATTCGCCCAGCCGAGGAAGCGTTTGCGGACCTTGACGCGATCGACGGTTATGCGGACCTCGCCGGCAAAGCCCATCCTGGCGACGATCTCATCGTCATGCGCGGTGATCCACTCCGGCACCGGGCCGGATATTACCGGTTTGCCGCTGGTCAACGACATCGGCACCGCCTGGCCATTGGCGACAAGCGTCGCTTCGGCCTTGTCGAAGGTGACCGATTTGGCCCGGCCGTCGATCAGGACGGTGTAGGAGCCGTTGGCGTTGGTGATGACCCAATCGGGATGCGGGTCTTCGCCGAGCGCCGAAAAACGCGGATATCTGGGTGTGATCTGAGGCTGGTCGAGACGGAATTCCGGCTGCAGATCGTAGCTGATCCATTGCGTCAGGAAGAGCGGCAGGCGCTCCCAGTGCGATTCCCTCAGCACTTGCGGCAGGCTGAAGAACCACAAGGCGTAGAGGAGATAGAGCAGGATGCCGGTGAACAGGACCAGCGGGCCGAAGCGTTTGTACAAGGGCCGCCGGAACACTTGGGGGAAGCGCTCCTCGATCGACCGCATCTCATCGGCGGTCATTGCGGCCATGGGCAGTCTTCTTGTTGATTTGCCATGATCTTTTCCAAAAACGGGAATCCACTTTTTGGGATCATGGTCAGGCACCCATCATGAATGCCTGCTCGCCGACGAGCTTGCGGCGTAGCCAGGCGGAAAACTGGTCGACGAGGAAGATCGTCGTGAACAGCAGCAGCACCAATGCCAGCGTCTTGGCGCCGAAGCCGCGCGAGATGGAGAGCTTCAGTTCCTCGCCGATGCCGCCACCGCCGACCGCGCCGATAATGGTCGAGATACGCACATTGATCTCGATCCTGAGCAGCGTGTAGGACATGAAATTGGGCAGCACTTGCGGCAGGCCGGCAAAGCGCACGCGCTCGAACCAGTTGGCGCCGACCGCGCGCAGGCCTTCTTCGGCGCGCATGTCGATGTTTTCGTTGATCTCGTAGAAGAGCTTGCCGAGAGCGCCGATGGAATGCAGGCCGATGGCGATGATGGCTGCGACCGGGCCGGTCGAGAGGATGGCTGCGAACAGGCCGGCAATGACGATCTCGGGGAAGGCGCGAAGCAGTTCCATGAAGCGCTTGACGACGAGCCTGAGCACCGGACTGGGCGTCAAGTTGCGCGCGGCGATGAAGGAAAAGGGCACCGCAAAGACAAAGCCGATGAAAGTGGAAACCAGCGCCACGTTAAGCGTGGTGAGCATCAGCTCGAAATATTCGGGTAGATAAAAACCGCCCCAGAGATAGACGCGGCCAAGCGGGAAGTTGAACTCTTGGCTGCCCTTGTCGTGCGGCGATGCGATGTCGAACAGCGCCCGCCAGACGTCGTTCCAGTCCTTGGGAACAAGCCAACTAAGGAAATCCAGTATGTGCGGCAGCCGATCGAAGAAATGTCCGGCATTGGCCTCGTCGGCGAACCACATGGCTGTGCACATGGCGACAAGCAGTGAGCCGATGCCGAGCGCCGTGTAGAACCGGCGCAAGGACGTCTGGCGTCGCCAGGCGTCTGCTGCCTGCCGGACCGCGTCTGAACGAATTGTAGCGGCGAAGGTCATACGGGGTCACGAGCGGACACGCAAAAAGGGCGGCGCTGAAGGACGCCGCCCTTTCCGCAATTGTCGTCAGCCGCCGATCGCGGCTTTGCGGGCTTCGACGATGACGCTGTAGAAGTCCGGCTTCACCGGAACGTAGCCGGTGAAATCGCCGCCTTCGATGGCCTCGAAGCAAGGCTTGTCCTTGGCCGGCAGGCTGGTGAAGAAGTTGGCGAGCTTGGCGCTCATGTCGCCGCCGAGTGCGGTGCGCACGACCAGCGGGCCGTTCGGGATCAAGCCGGAGCGCCAGACTTCAACGAAATCGTTGGGGTCCACGGCGCCCTTGGCGACTTCCTTGTGGAAGGTGCCGGAGGTGTAGCCGTTCTTGAAGTCGCCGATGCCCGAGGAGTCGTCAACCGCAACATCGACCTTGCCGTCGCGAACCGCGAGAAGGTTGTTCTCGTGGCCGCCATTGAACTGGGTCGAGGCGAAGAAGGTTTCGTTCGAAGCGCCGGTGTCCTTCGGGATCTGGGTCAGCGGGATCAGGTAGCCGGAGGTCGAATCCGGGTCGGCATAGCCGAGCTTCTTGCCCTTGGCCGACTTGATGTCGGTGATGCCGGACGACTTCAGCGCAAGGCCGATCGAATAATAGCCGGTCGCGCTGTCGGTCTGCTGGGTGGTGAGGATCGGGGTCACGGCGTTCGGATCCTTGAGGTAGACGCTGGCATAGCCCGACGCGCCAAGCTCTGCGAAATCGAGCGTGCCGCCGAGCAGGCCCTGGATAACGCCGTCATAGTCGGCGGCCGGGAACAGCGAGACCTTCTCGAAGCCGAATTCGGACTTCAGGTGATCGGCGAGGCACTGAAAGTTGCGCAGCCGGTCCGCTTCGTTTTCACCGCCAAGGATGCCGATGCGGAATTCCTTGATATCCTGGGCGTGAGCGGCGCTTGCCGCGATGGCGAGCAATGAAACGGCGCCAAAAACCATCTTCCTGAACATTATCTCTCTCCTGTTGGTCCCGGCCTCGCGCCGGTAGCGTTAGAATTTTTTGACAGGTGCCTTTGACGCGGGCGGGCGATCAGGCCGTTCTCAATATCCCGGGAATGCGGGCTCGAGCGGTCCGGCGGATGCAGCGATTTTCTGTTTGATGGCGACACTGGTGGAGGTGATGGCCTCGGAGATTTCGCCGCCATTGCTGTCGGTGCCGTAGACCATTGCACGGCCTCGCGGTTGAGGGCTTCGGGCGAGCCGTCGAAGACGACCTTGCCGGCGGCCATGCCGATGATGCGGTTGCAGTAGGTGCGGGCCGTATCCAGCGTATGCAGATTTGTGATGACGGTGATGCCCTCGCGCAAATTGATGTCCTGCAGCGAATCCATCACCACCTTGGCGTTGAGCGGATCGAGCGAGGCAATCGGCTCATCCGCCAGCAACACCTTCGGCTGCTGCATCATGGCGCGCGCAATCGCAACGCGCTGCTGCTGGCCGCCGGAAAGCGTGCCGGCCGGCTGCAGGGCGGTGCGGGCGATGTCGAGGCGCTCGAGGGCTGCAACCGCCTCGGCGCATTCACCGCGGGAGAACATGCCAAATAGGTTGGACAGCGTCGAGCGGTGGTTGAGCCGGCCGAGCAGCACATTGGTCAGCACATCGAGGCGCGGCACGAGATTGAACTGCTGGAAGATCATGGCGCAGTCGCGCTGCCATCGCCGGAGCGGCGAGCCGCGCAACCCGGAGACCTCGACGCCGTTGAACAGGATGGATCCCTGGCTGGGATCGATGAGGCGGTTGATCATGCGCAGAAGCGTTGATTTGCCGGCGCCTGAACGGCCGATGATGCCGACCATCTGGCCCTGCGGAATCGCGATGTGAACATTGCTGACGGCGGTGTTCTTGCCGAACCGGCGGGTGACGCCGCGGATTTCGAGCGTAGCTGACATGGTGCAGGCTCCAGTCCAATCGCAATTGAAGGTCTGTTAACCCTGGCTAGCGCAGCCGCATGAACCTGCGGTGTCGGAACGATGTCAGTTTTGTTACTGCCCACAGCCTGGAGCGGGGCGGGATCAACTCGGCGCGAGAAGCTCGAATGGTGAATGGTGATAAGAACGGCTTCCCTGAGTCTCGAAACCTGTCCGCTGCCCCCATTCACATTCACCGTTCACCATTCACGATCCCTTAGCCGCCATATTTCTCCAGAAACGCCTCCGCCGACAGCTCCCGAAAATCGTCGAGCGCGGCGCGCAGCCTTGCATGATCCCAGTCCCACCAGGCGAGCGCCTGGTAGCGTTCCGCGGTGCGGCGGTCGAAGCGTTCGCGGATCGGCTTGGCCGGTACGCCGGCGACGATGGTGTAGGGCGCGACGTCCTTCGACACCACCGCACCGGCACCGACCGCCGCGCCATCGCCGACGATGACGCCGGGCAGGATGGTCGAGCCGTGGCCGAGCCAGGTGTCGTGGCCGATGGTGACGCGTTTGGCGCGGCGCTTGGCGAAGAATTCGCTCTCGTGCTCGGCGTCGTCCCAATAATCCGAGGCGCGATAGGTGAAATGGTGCAGCGTCGGCCGCCAGGTCGGATGGTTGGTAGCGTTGATGCGCACGCTTGCGGCGATGTTGGCGAATTTGCCGATCGTTGCGCACCAGACGCCGCAGTCCTGCATCATGTAGGAATAGTCGCCGAGCGTGCTTTCGGAAACCCGGCAGCGCTCGGTGATCTCGGTCCAGCGGCCAAGCGTCGAGTTCTCGACTTGCGCCGTCTCGTGGATCACCGGCGCCTCCGACAGTTTCCTTGTCATGCGGCAATTTTTCCGGCGGCGAAGGCGGTCACGTCGATGATACGGTCGGCCACCGCCTCACGCACGTCGTGGTCGTGGAAGATGCCGAGCAAAGCGACGCCCGCCGCCTTCTTGGCGGCGATCAGGGAAATCACCACGTCGCGGTTCCTGGCGTCGAGCGAAGCGGTCGGCTCGTCGAGCAGCAGGATCGGGTGCTCGGTGATGAAGCCGCGCGCGATGTTGACGCGCTGCTGTTCACCGCCGGAGAACGTCGCCGGCGGCAGCGCCCAGAGCTTTTCCGGCAGGTTGAGCTGCGCCAGCAAGGCACGTGCCTTGCCGTGCGCGACCTCGCGCTCCTCGCCGCGCTCGACCAGCGGTTCGGCCACGACATCGAGCGCAGAGACACGCGGCACGGTGCGCAGGAACTGGCTGACATAGCCGATGGTAAGCCGGCGCACGGCAAGCACGGTGCGCGGGCTGGCCGAGGCGAGATCGATGAGCCCGCCCTCGTGCTGGACGATGATCTGGCCTTCATCGGCGGCATAATTTCCGTAGAGCATTTTCAGGATCGAGCTCTTGCCGGCGCCGGACGGGCCGCCGAGCACGGCGCATTCGCCGGCCCTGATCGCGAACGAGACACCGGCGACCACCGGCAGTTTGATGCCGTCGCGCAGATGCATGGTGAAGCTCTTCGCGACATCGGAGACAACGAGCGGGGTTGCCATCAGAGCGTTCTCCAATCGTCATTCGTCTGCGGGCCAACACCCCCCTCTGGCCTGCCGGCCATCTCCCCCTCAGGGGGGGAGATTGGCTGTCGCATTCGGTTTCGCCATTCTCCTGTGTCGCAGAACGGGCGGGACATAAAAGCTGCTGATCTCCCCCCTTGAGGGGGAGATGGCCGGCAGGCCAGAGGGGGGTACGCCGGAGCAATCATCGTCACACCTGCAGAATCGAGGAGACAAGCAACTGGGTATAAGGCGCGCGCGGATCGTCGAGGACGCGGTCGGTGAGGCCGCTTTCGACGACGCGGCCGTCCTTCATCACCATCATGCGCTGCGACAGCAGACGTGCCACTGCAAGGTCGTGGGTGACGACGATGGCCGCCAGGCCGAGATCGGTGACCAGGCCGCGCAACAGATCGAGCAGGCGCGCCTGCACCGAGACGTCGAGGCCGCCGGTTGGCTCGTCCATGAACACCAGCCGCGGCCCGGTGACGAGGTTGCGGGCGATCTGCAGGCGCTGGCGCATGCCTCCGGAAAAGGCGCGCGGCTCGTCGTCGATGCGGTCTTCGTCGATCTCGACACGCGACAACCAGTCGACCGCGGTGGCGCGGATTTTTCCATAGTGGCGGTCGCCGACCGCCATCAGCCGCTCGCCGACATTGGCGCCGGCCGACACCGTCATGCGCAGCCCGTCGGCCGGGTTCTGATGGACAAAACCCCAATCGGTGCGCATCAGGAAGCGGCGCTCGGCCTCGCTCATGCGGTAAAGTTCGCGAAACTGGCCGCCGCGCATCCGGTAGCTGGCGGTGCCGGAGCTGGGCAGCAGTCGAGTTGACAGGCAGTTGAGCAAAGTCGTCTTGCCGGAACCGGATTCGCCGACCACCGCCAGCACTTCGCCCGACCAGAGGTCGAATGTGACGTTCTCGCAGCCGACGCGCGAGCCGTAGAATTTGGACAGCGCCGAAACGCGCAGCAGCGGTTCGTCTGTCATTGCGCCGGCTCCGTTTTTCCTGGGGCAAGATGGGTCTCGGGCGCGAGATGGCCGCAGTGGCCTTCCGCGCGCCGCCTCTCGCAATGATCGGTATCGGAGCAGACGAACATGTGGCCGCCATGGTCGTCGAGGATGACCTCGTCGAGATAGACGTTCTCGGCCGCGCACAGCGCGCAGGGCTGGTCGAAGGTCTGCACCTCGAACGGATGGTCCTCGAAATCGAGGCTGACCACATCGGTGAAGGGCGGCAGCGCGTAGATGCGCTTTTCGCGGCCGGCGCCGAACAATTGCAAAGCCGGCGAACGGTGCATCTTCGGATTGTCGAATTTCGGCGTCGGCGAGGGATCCATCACATAGCGGCCCTCAACCTTGACCGGGTAGGCGTAGGTGGTGGCGATGCGGCCATGCCTGGCGATGTCTTCGTAGAGTTTTACATGCATCAGACCGTATTCCTCCAGCGCATGCATCTTGCGCGTCTCCGTCTCGCGTGGTTCGAGGAAGCGCAGCGGTTCGGGGATGGGCACCTGATAGACCAGCACCTGGCCGGCACTCAGCGGATATTCGGGAATGCGGTGGCGCGTCTGGATGATGGTCGCCTTGGCCGTCTCGGTGGTGACGGCGACATTGGCGACCTTCTTGAAGAAGGCGCGGATCGAAACCGCATTGGTGGTGTCGTCGGCGCCCTGGTCGATGACCTTGAGCACATCGTCCGGGCCAATGATCGAAGCGGTGACCTGCACGCCGCCGGTGCCCCAGCCATAGGGCATCGGCATTTCGCGCGAGGCAAACGGCACCTGGTAGCCGGGGATGGCAATGCCCTTGAGGATGGCGCGGCGGATCATCCGCTTGGTCTGCTCGTCAAGATAGGCGAAGTTGTAGGTGGCGATGTCCGCTGGTTGTGCACTCATTCCGCTGCCTCCCTCTTTTCTTCGGCCTTGCCGGCATTTTCGCGGGCATCATGCTCGGCGCGCATGCGGCGCACGAGGTCGAGCTCGGCCTGGAAGTCGACATAATGCGGCAGCTTCAGATGCTCGACGAAGCCGGTCGCCTGGACATTGTCGGAATGCGAGATGACGAACTCCTCGTCCTGCGCTGCGGCGATGACATCCTCACCCAACTCCGAGGCGCGCAGCGCGCGGTCGCATAGCGCCATGGCCATGGCCTTGCGCTCGCTCTGGCCGAAGACGAGGCCATAGCCGCGGGTGAATTGCGGCGGCGCCTTGGCCGAGCCCTTGAACTGGTTGACCATCTGGCATTCGGTGACGCGGATGCTGCCGAGCGGCACGGCAAAGGGCAGTTCCGGCACGTCCAGTTCCAGTTCGACCTCGCCGATGCGAACCTCGCCGACGAAGGGATGGTTGCGCGCGTAGCCGCGCTGGGTGGAATAGCCGAGCGCCAGCAGAAACCCCTCGTCGCCGCGCGACAGCGCCTGCAGGCGGATGTCGCGCGCCATCGGGAATTCGAGCGGCTCGCGGGTGATGTCGCCGAGGGTATGATCCCCAGGCATGTCGCCGTCGGGCTCGATCAGGCCTTCGCGGGCGAGGATGGCCGAGACGCGCGGCATGGCTTCCGCCTCGCCTGCGCGCTGCTCCGGTTCGGCGACATCGCCGCCGGCGGCGAGCTCGGGATCGAGCAGGCGGTGGGTGTAGTCGAAAGTCGGGCCGAGCAGCTGGCCGCCGGGCAGGTCCTTGTAGGTCGCCGACACCCGTCGCTCGACCAGCATCGTGCCGGTGTCGATCGCCCTTGTGTAGCCGAAACGCGGCAGCGTCGTGCGATAGGCGCGAACCAGGAAGATCGCCTCGATCATGTCGCCGCGCGCCTGGACGATGGCGAGTGCCGCCAATTCCCGGTCGTAGAGCGAACCTTCGCTCATCACCCGGTCGACGCCGAGCGCCAGCTGCTCGACGATCTGGTCGAGGCGAAGTGCGGGCACCGAGCGGTCGCCGCGCCGGCGGTCGGCGAGCAGTTTGTGGGCGTTGCGAATGGCCGCTTCGCCACCCTTTACCGCGACATACATCCTATGCCTCCATCGTCTTGATGCGCGTCGTGCGCGGCAGGCAGGCAATTGCTTCGGACGTGGCGAGGATGATGTCGACGCCACGCGGAAAACGCTGGTTGTTCTGCTTCCATTGCTCGACGAAATGGCGCGGCATTTGCGCCGGCGCGATCGTCGCCGTCTTCTCGATGCCCGGGCCTTCGAGCAGCAGCGGAGCGCCGGAGACAAGATCGCTGACCTCGAGGATCAGCGTCGTGGAGCGATCGGGATAATCCTGGGTGCCTTGCGAAAACCCGTCGAGCGCCATCATCTCGGCCGGCGTGGCGATCAGCGCGAAATGCGCGTCGGCCGGGGTGTTGGCCAGCGGCGCGCCGGTATGAAAGCCAAGCCAGGATTTCACCGTCGCTGAAGCCTGCAAGGCGTGGTCGAGCCAGAGCGGCGTGTCGTTATCGCACAGCGCCAGCGCAACGGCCCCGGCGGTGGCCGACAGCGGCACCGGGGGGTGGGCGAGGGCCGGCAGCGGCTGCACACTGCCTGGCCGCGCCATCGCGTCCATCACGGCACGGAATACGGTCTGGGCATTGAATACCGGATCGGCGAAGCCGCCTTCAATGGATTGAGTGGCGATATCCATCAGTCTTCTCCGCGCACCATGGTGAAGAAATCGACCTTGGTCGCCGCCGTCTCGGCGCGGCGCTGTTCACGCGCCTTGGCCAGTGCCGCCTGCAATGGCGCAACGATCCTGATCTCGACCTCATTGCGGTGGGCCGGGTCCTGCCACAGCGCATCGGCGATCGCCGCCAGCCTTGCCTTCTGCTTGTCGCGACCAAGTGCGTAGCAGTGGCCGACATGGCCGGACGCAAGCCGCACCGTGGCACGGGTGACCGTCGCCTCGCCGACATTGAAAGGGGCACCACCGCCGCCGATGCGGCCGCGTACCGTAACCAGGCCGGTTTCGGGGCCACGCAGAAGTTCCGCTTCGCAAGGCAGGCCGGTTTCGTCCCACAGGCGGACGATGTCTTCGCCGGCCGATTGCGCCAGCGTCGCCATCACGGCCTTGCGCTCGGCCTGCTCTCGCGCTTCCCGTCCTCGCATGGCCGTACTCCTCGTTTGCGTGAATTTGTCTATTGATATAGACAACTATACAAATTATACTCGTTATCTAGCGCGTGTCCATGACGGGCACGTGACACCGGCCAAAAGATCGGCGCAAAGAATTGGGGCGGGAGATGATCGGACAAGCCAACCGCATCGAGCGGCGCAGCGGTGTCGCGCTGTGGCGGCAGATCGCCGACCAGATACTGCATTCGATCGCCGTCGGCGATTTTCCCGAGAATGCCGCGCTGCCGCCGGAGATCGCGTTGGCCGGACGCTATGGCGTCAACCGCCATACGGTGCGTAGCGCTATCGCAGCGCTGGTGCAGGAGGGCGTGCTCAGGGCGGAGCAGGGGCGCGGCACCTTCGTGCTGTCGCGCAAGCGGCTGTCTTATCCGATCGGCGCTCGCACCCGCTTTTCCGAGGGATTGCAAGGACAGGCGTCCGAGCGGCATATCACCTTACTCGCGTCATCGGTCGAGCCGGCCAACCGTCGTGTCGCAGAGGGCTTAGGCCTTGCGACGGGCGCCGATGTGATACGCCTGGAAACGCGCGGCGAAGCCGATGGAATGCCGGTGTCCCGCGCTGCCGGCTGGTTCGATGCCAAGCGCTTTGCCGGCATCGATGCCGCCATGGCGGAAACCGGTTCGATCACCGCATCGCTGGCACGTTTCGGCATCGACGACTATCTCAGGCAATCGACCGTGCTGTCGGCGCGCCATGCCGATGCCGCCGACCTTGCTGACCTCGAGCTGCAGCCCGGCGCCATCGTGCTAGTGACGGTCGCCGTCAACGTCACGCCCGACGGTCAGCCGATACAGTTTTCGGAGTCGCGCTTCCCGGCCGAGCGGATCGAGCTCAAATTGTCGGCGCTCTGAGATGCGGCAGCCCTGGCATCATCCGACTTGAATGACGGCCTTGATCAGGCCGGACTTCTCATGCGCCCAGCGGGCGAGGTCGTGCGGCGTCTCGCCAAGCGTGGTGCGGTGGGTGACCAGCTTTGCCAGCGGCAGCGCGCCGTTGCGGATCGAGGCGGCGACATGGTCGAAATCGGCACGCAGGGCGTTGCGGCTGCCGATCAGCATCATCTCGCGCTTGTGGAATTCGGGATCGGAAAAGGCGATGTCGTCCTTGACGACGCTGACCAGGACCAGCGCCCCGCCGTGCGCGACATGGGCGAAGGCCGACTGCACCGACCGGGTGTTGCCGGTGGCATCGAAAACCACGTCGAAGCCGTCGCCGCCGGTTGCTTCCCGCACCAGGTCGGCAGCAGCGCCCCGCGAGCCGTCGAGGGTCGCGAAGCCGAGTTCGCTTTCGGCGAAACCCAGCCTCTCCGCACTCATGTCGAGCAGCATCACGTCTAGCCCGGCGATGCGGGCGAACAGCGCCGTGCCGAGCCCGATCGGGCCTGCACCGATGACCAGTGTGCGCGCACCTGGATCAGCGAGCGAGCGCCGCACGGCATGGGCGCCGATCGCCAGGAATTCGACGGCGGCAGCATCGGCCAGCGACAGGCCGTGTGCCGGATAAAGATTTTGCGCCGGCACCAGGATCTGCTCGCACATGGCGCCGTCGCGGTGGACGCCGAGCACCTCGATCATGACACAGCAATTCGGCTTGCCTTGCCGGCAGGCGATGCATTTGCCGCAGGCGAGATAGGGATTGACGTTCACCGCTTCGCCGACGGCGAGATCGACGTCCTCGCCAACCTCGATCACGGTGCCAGAAACCTCGTGGCCCATGATGCGGGGATAGGCGAGGAACGGGTGCTTGCCTTCGAAGATGTGATAGTCGGTGCCGCAGATGCCGACATGGCTGACGGCGACCAGCGCCCAGCCGGCGGGGGGCGCGCCAGGCGCCGGACGATCTTCGAGGACAAGTTCGCCGGGCGAGCGGCAGACGACGGCTTTCATGCTTCAATCCAGTCGGTTCATGGCACCGCCGGCCCTGCTGTCGCGAGGCCGGCGGTTGTTGGGAGGCAGTCTATTTGCCGCGGCGGCGCAGCCCGTCGAAATAGACGATGACGATGATCAGCACGCCGGTGATGATGCGCTGCCAGAAGGCGTTGACGTTGAGCAGATTGGCGCCGTTGTTGATGGTGGCAAGGATGAAGGCGCCGAGCAGCGGTCCGTGCACGGAGCCGACAGCGCCGAACAGCGAGGTGCCGCCGATCACCGAGGAGGCGATCGCCTGCAATTCCCAGCCCTCGGCCTGCGTCGGATTGCCGATGCCGATGCGCGAGGCAAGCAGCACGCCGACGAAGGCCGCACACAGCCCCGACAGCGTGTAGGCCATGTAGATGGTGCGCTGGACGTTGACGCCTGACAGGCGCGACGCCTCGGCGTTGGAGCCGACCGAGAACAGATAGCGGCCCCAGCGGCTGTGGTGCAGGAAGATGTAGGCTGGGATGCCGACCAGGATCACCATCCAGAACAGATTGGGGACGCCGGCGAAGGAACTGCGCGAGAACGTCTGGAAGGCGTCGTTGTTGATCGAGATCGAGTTGCCATTGGTCATCAACAGACCGATGCCGCGCAGCGAGGTCAGCGTTGCCAGGGTGATGATGAAGGGCGGCAGGCCCATCTTGACGATGCCGAACCCATGGAACATGCCGATGGCGACGCCGACCAGTAAGGTGATCAGGATGGCGAGGAAAACCGGTGTGCCGGCGTTGATCAGCATCGCGACGATGACGGTGGCGAAGCCGACCACGGCGCCGACGGAAAGGTCGATGCCGCCGGTGATGATGACGAAGGTCTGGCCGACCGCCAGGATGGCGATCATCGACCCTTGCCGCAACAGGTTGGAGATGTTGTTGGCGGAGGCGAAGCTCGGCGTCGCCACCGACAGGATGATCCATAAAAGAACCAGCAGCGCCAGCAGTGTCAGCCCGAACAGGGCGTTGTAGTTGCGTTTCGGCCTTTCGGCAGCGATCGCCTCGGTGCTCATATCTTCCCTCCCGGTCTTTCTTGTTTCTCGGCCAGCGCCTGGGTGAGGATCTCCTCGTGATCAGCGGTACGAAAGCCGTGCGTGGCCACCAGCTTGCCGCGCCGGAACACGTGCAGCGTGTCCGCGAGTTCATAGACCTCGGGCAGGTAGGACGAGATCAGGATGATGCCGGCTCCCTTGGACAACAGCGCGCCGAACAGGCGGTAGATCTCGGCCTTGGTGCTGACGTCGACGCCGACAGTCGGCTCGTCGAAGATGAATAGCTTGGCGCCATGGGCGAGCCATTTGCCGATGACGATCTTCTGCTGGTTACCGCCGGACAGGCTGGAGGCCAGCGCGCCGCGCGTCGGCGTCTTGATGCGCAGGTCGGCGATCTGGCGATCGGCTTGCGCCTTTTCCTGCGCGCGGGAGATCAGCAGATTGCTCGAGATGCGCTTGTAGATCGGCAGATTGAGGTTGAGTCCGACCGGCAGGTTGAGGCAGAGGCCCTGGTCGCGGCGGCTTTCCGGGGCCAGCGCCATGCCGAGCCTGATCGCGTCATGTTCGGAATTGACCTTGACCTCCTTGCCCTCCCAGAGGATCTGGCCGGCCGATTTGCGGTGCCGGCCATAGAGCGTGGTGACGAACTCGCTGCGCCCGGCGCCGATCAGGCCGTAGAGGCCGACGATCTCGCCGGCGCGGACGGACATCGAGACATTTTCGAAACCCTTGCCGGACAGGTTCCTGGTTTCGACGATGGTCGCGCCGGGGGTGAAATGCTCCTTGTGGTAGACCTGCTCGATCGAGCGGTTGATCATCATCTTGACCAACTCGGCGTCATTGGTCTCGGCAATGTCCCTGGTGCCGACCAGCGTGCCGTCGCGCAGCACCGAGACGCGGTCGGCGAGCTCGAACACTTCTTCCATGCGATGGCTGATGTAGATGATGGTGACGCCTTCGCCCTTCAGCCGGCGGATCAGCGTGAACAGCTGGTCGGCCTCCTTGCGGGTAAGATAGGCGGTCGGCTCGTCGAAGATCAGGAATGTGGTGCCGCGCACTGTGGCGCGGGCGGCGGCGATCAGCTGCTGCTGGCCGATGGTCAGGTCACCCAGCATGACATGGGCCGGCAGGTCGAAGCCGAGATCGTCGATGATCTTCTGCGCCTGCCTGACCATCGCCCGCTGCTGCAGGATGCCGAAGCGGGAATCCTCCTCGCCGAGGAACATGTTGGCGGCGACGGTGAGATGGCGGCACAGGACGACTTCCTGATGCACGGCATTGATGCCGAGCGCCATCGCCTCATGCGGCGTTGCCAATGCGGCAGGCTTGCCCTCCCAGATGACGTCGCCGGAGGTGCGCGGCATGACGCCGGTCAGAAGCTTGATCAGGGTGGATTTGCCGGCGCCGTTCTCGCCGACGATGGCGTGGATCTCGCCGGCCTTGAAGGCGAGATCGACCGGCTTCAGCGCATGGGTGCCGGGATAGCGCTTTTCCAGCCCGCGGAGTTCGAGGATGGTCCTGCCCGGTTCCAGCGTTGGGGCCGGATGGAGTTCCTGCGCCGTCGACATCATGACAATCCTCCCAGATTGGCCCCCAAAGATTGGCCTCGCGATTGGCACGAGTGGGATGTTTCCGGGGCGAAAAGGCCCCGGAAACAGTTCACTTGCGGCTATGCTCAGTCGAGCTTCGGGTTGAGCAGCGCGTCGATCTTCGGATCCTTCATGTTGGCCTTGGTGACCAAATTGGCGCCCGTGTCGACATTGGCCTCGACCTTCTCGCCCTTCGAGGCGGCAAGCGCCGTCTTGATGCCGTCATAGCCCATCCGGTACGGATCCTGGACGACGAGCGCCGAAATGACGCCGTCATTGAGGAACTTGATCAGCTTCTCGTCGCTGTCGAAGCCGACCAGCCCGACCTTGCCTGAGAGGCTGTTCTCGGCGATCGCCTGACCGACGCCCTGCGCCATGATCAGGTTGGAGGCGAAGATGCCCTTGAGATTGGGGTTGGCGGTGATCAGGTCGGTGGCAATGTTGAGGCCGGTGGTGGCCTGGCCGTCGGCGTATTTGTCGGCGACCAGCTTGAGGCCGGGATATTTGGCGGCGAGCTGTTCCTTGAAACCCTGGGCGCGCTGTTCGAGCGAGCCGGCGCCCGGAAGCGCGGTGATCAGGGCGACGTCGCCCTCGACCTTGCCGCCATTGGCTTCGCCGATGGCTGCGGCAAGGCCGTCAGCGGCAACGCGGCCGCCCTGGATGTTGTCGGTGGTCAGGAACGACGTGAAGGCCTTGGAGTCGGCACCGGAGTCGATACCGATGATCTTGACCTTGGTGGCGGCCTCGTCGATCGGCTTGCCGAGCGCCTTGGCTTCGGTCGGCGCGATGACGACGGCGGCCGGGTTGCCGGCGACGGCATTTTCGAGGATCGAGATCTGGCCGTTGACGTCGGTCTCTGCCTGGGCGCCGAGTTCCGGCACGTTGACGCCGAGGTCCTTGCCAGCCTTGCGGGCACCGGCCAGAACGATCTGCCAGTAGAAGGACGTGGTGTCCTTGACGATGATCGGAATGGTCACGTCGGCCGCGGATGCCGGGGCCGAATGCATCACGCCGGCAAGCATCGAGGCGGCTGCGAGTGCCACGAAGGCGCGGCGATTGAGAATGCTGGTCACGAATTTCATTAGGAGTCCTCCCTAAGTCGCCCGGTGAATGTTACGGAAGCTCCATTCGGATGGCGCGGCCCAAACGGAACTTTATCAATAAAAAACATTTACCGCATTTTGATAGTGTATCATCTCGGTCGGCGCAAGCGCTGTTTGATGGCCGCTTCGAATGGCTGGACGGAAGAGTTTTTTCTGTCGGAACTCCGCTGCCAATCTCCTCCAATATGCTGCATGGAATATTAATTCCATCATCCAGTCAATATGGAATGTTCATTCTTTTTCGGGAGCGTTGGAACTGTGACACCTGGCGATCACGTCAGGTGTTCGCGACTGTTGCGCATGGTCCGGCTTAGAGCGTCGCTCCGAGGTGCCACGGCACGAACTCGTTGTCGCCGTAGCCGAACTCTTCGCTCTTGGTCTTGCGGCCCGAAGCCGTCTCGACGATCAGTTCGAAGATCTCGCGGCCCATGCCGGCGATGGTCTTTTCGCCCGAGGCGATGACGCCGCAATTCACGTCCATGTCCTCTTCCATCGTGTGATACATGGTCGAGTTGCTGGCGACCTTGATCGACGGCGTCGGCCGGCAGCCGAAGCAGGAGCCGCGGCCTGTGGTGAAGACGATGACGTTGGCGCCGCCCGCCACCTGGCCGGTGGCCGAGACCGGGTCGTAGCCGGGCGTGTCCATGAACACCAGCCCGTGCCCGGTGACCTTTTCGGCATAGCCGAAGACGCCGTTGAGCGGCGTCTGGCCGCCCTTGGCGACCGCGCCGAGCGACTTTTCCAGGATGGTGGTCAGGCCGCCGCGCTTGTTACCCGGTGAGGGATTGTTGTCGATCGATGCGCCATGCTTGGCGACGTGGTCTTCCCACCATTTCACATAACCGTCAAGCTTGGCGGCGATCTCGGGGGTTGCGGCGCGATAGGCGAGCAGGTGCTCGGCGCCATAGATCTCCGTCGTCTCGGAAAGGATGCCGATGCCGCCGACGCCGGCCAGGATGTCGACCGCGGCACCCAGCGCCGGATTGGCGGTGATGCCGGACATGCCGTCGGAGCCGCCGCATTGCAGGCCGACGACGATCTCGCTGACCGGGATCGGCTCACGCTGAAGCTTGCCGACCTCCTCGGCGATCTCGGCCAGCACGATCAACGCCTTCTCGACCGATTTGCGCGAGCCGCCGGCTTCCTGGATGTTGAAATGACGTTTTCCCGCGGCAACGCCCTTCTGGCCGTAGAGGGTGAGCTGGTTGACCTCGCAGCCGAGCCCGACCATCAGCACGCCGCCGAAATTCGGGTGACGGGCGTAGCCGGCCAGCGTGCGGTGTAGCACCATCATGCCGTCGCCGGTGGCGCTCATGCCGCAGCCCTGGCCGTGGACGATCGGGACGAAGCCGTCGATGCCGGGATATTGCGGCAGAAGGGTGCGGTTCGCGGCGTCGGCGATGGCATGGCAGACGGTGGCCGAGCAATTGACGCTGGCGAGAATGCCGACGAAGTTGCGCGTGCCGGCGCGGCCGTCGGCGCGGCGGTAGCCCATGAAGGTGCGGGCGCGGTCGGCCTCGGTCGCATGCACTGCCTCGCTCGGCGGCACCACCGGCAAACGCCCGCTTTCGAAGACCAGATTGTGCGAATGGACATGCTCGCCGGGCGCGATGTTTTGCGTGGCGCGGCCGATCGCCTGGGCGTATTTGACCACGGCCTCGCCGGCCGCAATCGGCTTGATCGCCACTTTGTGGCCCGGCTCGATCACTGCGGCGGCGACGGCGCCGCCCGGCAGCACGGTGCCGATCTCGATGCGGCCATTGGCGACCGCGACATTGTCGGCGGGAGACAGAAGAATGCTGTTTGCGGCGTTCACGGGAGCTTCCTGGGTGTGTTCCTGGGTGCGCGAGCGGATTGACACGCGGCTCTTAACATATAATGTCTTTTATCGTGAAAAAACATTTTTGCGTCAATTGTTTTTTCGCCAGAGCGCGACGCGTCTTTTGGATGCGAGAAGTAGGCTCTACAACCAAAACTAGCGTTGCGCATGATGTTTTCCGAAAAGGTACCGGTTTCATGCGCGAGAAACGCTTCACACTGGCCGCAAACGCCGATGCGCCACGGGGCAGGGGATGTCGAAGAGCAACAACGTTTACAAGGACGCCTATAATCGCGGTCTGAGGCTGCTCGACGAAACCAGGAGCCTGCCTTCGGAGCCGGAGCTGGGTACGCTGCTCGGCGTCAGCCGCACGACGGTCCGCACTATCCTTGCGCGCATGGAAGAAACCGGGCTGATCGATTGGAACAAGCGCAGCAAGACGGTCCTGCGCGAACCGCGACCGGACGATTTCTTCCCCGAGGAAGAAACCGACACGCTGGCCGAGATCATCGAGCGCTCCTTCATGCGGCGGCTGCTTGCCAGCGGTGCCGAAGCCGGCATGCAGATCAACGAGCTCGAACTGGCGCGTGAGATCGGCGTCGGCACCACCAGCGTGCGCGAATTCCTGATCCGCTTCTCGCGCTTTGGGCTGATCGAGAAGCGCCGCAACAGTCACTGGGTGCTGAAAGGCTTTACCCGCGCCTTCGCGCTGGAGTTGACCGAAATCCGCGAGATGTTCGAACTGCGCTCGGCCGCAGCCTTTGCCGCTCTGCCCGAGGACAGCCCGGTGTGGGCCGACCTCGACCGCCTGGAAGACGAGCATCACCGGCTGGAGCGCGAGATCGCCGTGCGCTTCAACGAATTCTCCGAGCTTGACGAGCGCTTTCACCGGCTGATCCATCGGGCGTCGCACAACCGCTTCATCGTCGATTTCTACGACGTCATCGCCATGATCTTCCACTACCACTACCAGTGGAACAAGGCGCAGGAGCGCGAGCGCAACGAAGTCGCGGTCCAGGAGCATCTCGCCTATATCGCCGCGCTCAAATCGCGCGATCTCGCCAAGGTCGACGCCGCCTGCCGCAAGCACCTGAAATCGGCCCGCCACACGCTGCTGACGTCGATTCCCGAGGGCAGGCAGCCGCAACGCGCGTGATTGTGTTGCGTTGCCGCAGCAACGTTTTGGCGATTTTCCGGCCGCCGGCTCCGTGCTAGAGAGCTGACGTTGCTGCGTGAAGAGGCTGGTTCTTGACCATACGCCGGAGACGATGGAGCATGCCGGTCGCGTTCGCCGCGGCCTGGCTTTTCATGCTCCAGTCGATGTTCGGCGCGTTTGCGTCCGGCGTCGCGCCGAACGCCTCGCAATTCGATGCTTTCGGCAACACGATCTGCACCCATGACGGTGCGGCGCAACTCCCCGCCGGCGATCCGCATCAGCAGCACATGCCGGCTTGCTGCATGCTTGGCTGCAACCTCGTTTCGGCGGTCTACGCGCCACCCGATGCCGCCGGGAGCCTGGCTCGCAGCCTTTCCGTCGAAACCATCGCCTTTATCCTGCCGGCCTTCCGGCATCGCGATTTCGCCCGCGCCCGCACTCCATCCAATCCGCGTGCACCACCGGCGACGGCCTGATCCGTTCTGGTTCGCGCCGCGCAACGCTTTGCCGGCGCGTTTATTGACATCGTTCGCGACCGGCCATCGGCGCGATCCCCCTTAAAGTCCACGGAGCAATCATGTCTCACTCTTTTCGCGCTGCCGCATCCAGCCGCAGGCGCTTCGCACTGGGTCGTTTCGAGCAGCGTCTCGGCATCGCCCTTTGCGTTCTTGCCGTCCTGTTCGCCAGCGCCCAGACGGTGTTGGCACACGAGTTCAAGCTTGGCGATCTCGAGATCGGGCACCCCTGGTCGCGCGCCACGCCAGCCGGCGCCAAGGTGGCCGGCGGCTACTTCACCATCACCAACACCGGCAGTGCGGCGGATCGCCTGCTGTCGATCACCTCCGACATTTCGGCCAAGGCCGAACTGCACGAGATGGGCGTCAGCAATGGCGTCATGACCATGCGGCCGGTCACCGGCGGCCTCGAAATCCCGGCTGGCGGCAAGGTCGCGCTGGCGCCTAACGGCTATCATTTGATGTTCATGGATTTGAAGCGGCAGCCCAAGGAGGGCGAAACGTTCTCCGCCACGCTGACCTTCGAAAAAGCCGGGCCCCTGCAGATTGAATTCGCCGTGCAAGGCATCGGCAGCGCGGCGCCCCAGGACGACGACTGACTTGGCCGCTTCGAGAGGTAGCATCATGAAGAAATCTCTTTTGCCCGGCTGCGTGCTTCTTGTCCTCGGGACCAGCGCGGCCTTTGCCCACATCACGCTCGAAACGCCGGAGGCGGCGGTGGGCTCGACCTACAAGGCGGTTCTTCGGGTGCCGCATGGTTGCGAGGGCAAGGCGACGACCGCCGTGCGCGTGCAGATCCCGGAAGGGGTGCTTTCGGTCAAACCGATGCCGAAGCCGGGTTGGACACTGCAGGTCAAGAACGGCAAATACGAAAAGTCCTACCAGCTCTACGGCCAGGCAGTGACCAGCGGCGTCAAGGAGGTCGACTGGAGCGCCGGCAGCCTGCCGGACGAATTCTACGACGAATTCGTCTTTCGCGCGACACTGGCGTCCGACCTGCCGGCAGGCCAGATGCTGCATTTCCCGGTGGTGCAGGAATGTGACGGCATTGCAGATCGCTGGATCGAGGTTCCGGCGGCCGGGCAGGCTGAGGACGCGCTGGAATTTCCGGCGCCCGGCCTCAAGCTGCTGCCGAAGAAGTGATCCTTACGCGGCGCGCTCTATCCGAAAGAGCGCGCCGCTGTCTTTGTGGCGGTGACATGAGCGCGGCATCCATCGTGCGAACGGCCTGCACAACCGGCCGGCTTGCCATCGGCCTGCTGGCCGCGATTGTGCTGCTTGCCACCATTGCCGCGCCAAACGCAGCCTTCGCCCATGCGGCGCTGATCAAGGCCGAGCCGGCTGACGGTGCGGTGCTGGCGCAGAGCCCGTCGCAAATGTCGCTGACCTTCAGCGAGCCGGTTTCGCCGCTGGTGCTGACGCTGGTGCGGCCCGACGGCACGGCGGTCCCGCTGAGCTCTTTCCGGCTCAGCGGCCAGACCGTCGAGATCGACAATCCGCAGGCGCTGAAATCCGGCTCGCATGTGCTGAGCTGGCGGGTAATCTCCGCCGACGGGCATCCGGTCGGCGGCTCGGTGCTGTTCTCGGTCGGTGCACCGAGTGCTGCGCCGGCCGCCTCCGAAGCTGTCGACCGGGCGCTTCGAACGGCGATCTGGATCGGCAAGGTTTTTCTATACATCGGCCTGTTTTTCGGTGTCGGCGGTGCCTTTGCGCTAGGCTGGCTGGCGCAAGGCGGTCGATCCGGCCGGAACATGATCGTCGCTGCGATCCTGTGCGGGTTGGCGGCGGCACCGCTGTCGCTCGGTTTCCAGGGGCTGGATGCGCTCGGTGCGCCGCTTGCCCGGCTGGCGCAGCCGGTCATCTGGCAGACCGGGCTTGGCACCAGCTTCGGCTGGACGGTGCTGATCGCGCTGATGGCGCTCGGCCTGAGCCTATTATCGCTGGTCGTGCCGCCCGCCGACGCAAAGCCGCTGGCCTTGGCCGGACTGGTTGGCGTTGGCGCAGCACTTGCCGCCAGCGGGCATGCCAGTGCCGCCGAGCCGCAATGGCTGACCCGGCCGATGGTGTTTCTGCACGCCACTGGTATCGCGATTTGGTCCGGGGCGCTGGCGCCGCTCGGTCTTGCCTTGAAACGGCAGCCGGACAAAGCCGGGCCGTTGCTGCGCCGGTTTTCACGAGCGATCCTGTTCGTCGTGGCGGTGCTTGCGGCAGCCGGCATCGTGCTCGCCGTCATCCAGGTGCAAACGCCGTCGGCGCTGGTCCATACCGCTTACGGCAGGCTGCTGCTGCTCAAGCTGGTGCTGCTCGTCTTTCTGTTCACGCTCGCCGCCGTCAATCGCTTCAAGCTTACGGCCCCGGCTGAGGCGGGCGAAACGGAAGTCCAGCGGCGGCTGGCCCGCTCGATCGCCATCGAGGTGCTGGTTGTGCTGGCGATCTTCGGCGTTGCCGCCGGCTGGCGCTTCACGCCGCCGCCGCGGGCGCTGGCGATCGCCGCGGCACAGCCGGCATCGGTGCATATCCACACGCTGCAAGCGATGGCCGACCTCAGCATTGCGCCCGGGCACACCGGACCTGTTGCCGCTTCGATCTTCATCATGACCGGCGATTTCGGCCCGCTCGACGCCAAGCAGGTAACGCTGGTGCTGTCAAAGCCCGATTCCGGCATCGAACCCATCAAGCGCCCGGCGACGAATCCCGGCGACGGCACCTGGCGCGTTGACGATCTCGACATTCCGGTCGCCGGCCGGTGGACGGCGCGGCTCGATATCCTGGTCTCGGATTTCGAGATGGTGAAGATAGAGGCGCCGATCGACATCAGGCCGGAGTGACGTGCTGATATTCAGGTGGTGCCGGCCTGCAAATGGCGGTATCCTGCGCTTCCGGTGATCACGTACTTAAGTACGCTCCGCTCCGGTTCTCGGAAACCACCTGTTTGGTCGCTTACGCGCCCGTCTTCGACCCCGGCTCGGCCTGACCTGCATCTCAACACGCCCCGGCTGCAAGACAATTCGGCGAGGCGGTTGACGCGGCCGCGAACCCCCGTCAATCATCGCCATCAAGAATGGGCGTCCAACCCAATCGCGGGCTCAAACCAACAAGATCCGAAAGCAGGGAAGAAACGATGGAAAAAGCCGAAATAGGCCTGATCGGCCTTGGCACGATGGGCTCCAATCTGGCGCTCAACATCGCCGAGAAGGGGCACCGCATCGCCGTCTTCAATCGCACCGCGGCGCGCACCGATGCCTTTGTCGAAAATGCCGGCGCGCTTCGGGATAGGGTGGTGCCCTGCTACAGCCTCGAAGAACTGGCCGCCGCGATCCGGCCGCCGCGGCCGATCATCATCATGGTGCTGGCCGGCAAGCCGGTCGACGAGCAGATCGCGGCATTGCGCGGCGTGCTGTCGGCCAACGACATCGTCATCGACGCCGGCAATGCCAATTTCCGCGATACGATGCGGCGCTTCTCCGAGCTTACCGATTCGGGCCTGACCTTCATCGGCATGGGCGTGTCCGGCGGCGAGGAGGGCGCACGCCACGGTCCCTCGATCATGGTCGGCGGCACCGAAGAGTCCTGGAAGCGCGTCGAAAAGGTGCTGACCGCGATCTCGGCCAAGTTCAAGGGCGAGCCTTGCGCGGCGTGGCTTGGCACCGACGGCGCCGGCCATTTCGTCAAGACCATCCACAACGGCATCGAATATGCCGACATGCAGATGATCGCCGAGATCTACGGCATCTTGCGCGACGGGCTCGGCATGGGGCCGAAAGAGATCGCTGAGGTGTTTTCCCAGTGGAACACGGGCAGGCTCAATTCGTACCTGATCGAGATCACCGCCAAGGTGCTGGCCGCCGACGATCCCAAGACCGGCAAACCGGTGGTCGACATCATCCTCGACCGCGCCGGCCAGAAAGGCACCGGCAAATGGTCGGTGATCGAGGCGCAGCAGCTCGGCATCCCGGCCACCGCGATCGAGGCGGCTGTGGCGGCACGCGTACTGTCGTCGATCAAGGACGAGCGGCTTGCCGCCGAAAAGGTCTATGGCGGCGGTGTTAGCAAGATTTCCCGAGACAGGGACGCCGTGCTCGCCGATCTCGAGCTGGCTCTGTTTGCCGGCAAGATCGCCGCCTACGCGCAAGGCTTCGCGGTGATGAGCGGCGCGTCGAAGGAATTCAACTGGAACCTGCCGATGCCGGTCATCGCCAAGATCTGGCGGGCCGGCTGCATCATCCGCTCGCAATTGCTGGATACGATGGCGGAGGCCTTCGGCGGCGGCGGCGCAGCCACCAACCTGTTGATGGCGCCGGCTTTCGTCTCATTGATGCAGGAGGCGCATCCGTCGCTTCGCCGTGTCGTCGCAAGGGCGGCCGAAGCCGGCTCGCCGGTGCCGGCCCTGTCATCTGCACTTGCCTATTTCGACAGTTACCGGCAGGGCCGCGGCACTTCGAACCTGATCCAGGCGCAGCGCGATTTCTTCGGCGCGCACGGCTTCGAGCGCATCGATGGGCAGGGTGCTTTCCATGGCCCGTGGGGGAGCGGAGCGGCGGGTTAGCGCCCTCATTCTGGACGCCAACGCTGATGTCCAATATCACAAAACAGCCGTTTGTTCATCATTGCCCGAAGCCTGTTTGAACCATTTTTTGTGTCTTACCGGCAGGCATCATCCTTAAGCACTTGACCTTCAGACGGGCTCCCGTCAACTTCGTCTTTAGGGGTGGGAGTCTTGGCAAAGTCCGCAGTATCTTCAGTATCGGATGCATCGCGTCCGCAACTCTTCGGCCAACTCGGCCCGGACGTCTTTACGGTGTTCTCTGGCGGGAACCGGCTGCTCTATGAGCGGGCAATCCTTGCCGTCTACGACGGCCTCTACCGGTTGGACCTGCTGTTCCCGACCGAGGCGGAGGTGGTCGGCGTGATCTACGACTGTGTCTCGCGGGAGCCCGGCCTTTGGGCTGAGGACGAAGCTGCCGTCGACCTAGACCGTCTCATCACGCGAACCGGCCGACGGGTTAGACGTCGCCGCGTCGCAGGCGTTGATGATGAGGCCACCGGGAGCGCGATTAGCCGCTCTCGCCATATCTATAACCGGATGTTGCAGACGGGCTGGCTGGACGAGGCGAGCTATGGGCTTAAGACGACCGTAGAGATGCCGTCCGGCGCGATGCGTCTCGCCGAATTCCTGTGCTCCCTGAAGGAGGGCGGCGCCGAGCAACTCGGCGGCCTAGTGGTGGAGGTGAGGAACGCGATCCGCGCGGTACGCGAGAAGCCAGCCGAGAACGCTCTGGGCCTCAACAAGGCCGCCCAAGACTCGGCACGTTTCGGACGGTACCTAAGAAGCGTGCTCGCGGCCCTGCGGGAAGTTGACCGGCAGGTGCTCTCCTCGGACACGCTTGCCGAGCGGCTGCGGCACTACTTCGAGGACTTCGTCGAGCGGGTGCTACTGCGCGACTACACGTCCATCTCGACCACGGCGCATCCCTATCGGCATCGGCGGACCATTATCGCCTCCCTCGATGAGTTGGAGGATTCCGAGATTGATCTGGCAGCAATCGCAGACGCGTACCTTGAGGCCAGGCTGGTTCCTGATGGGCAAGCGGCGCGCGACCTCGTGCAGGAGGACGTGTTCCGGATCCGCCGCGTGTTCGAGCGCATCGAGGAATCCTTCGAGGCGATCCAGCAACACCGGTCCAGGCTCGAGACGCGGCTGCGCAACGTGGTCAGATATGCCGGGCGCCGAACCAACTTCGTTCAGCGCAGCGAGCATGCGATCCAGGGCCTCGATGACGCTCTTTCGCGGGGCGTTGACGATCTTACGGTCCGAGGATTGATTGAGCCTCGGTTGACTGTGGTCGCTCCCGAGCTCCTCGCGAAGCCACGCGGGGCGCGGCCAGAGATCGCCGACGCAGACCTAGCTCTTCCGGCGCCCGATCCGATACGCGAATTCAGACGTCAACTCGAGCGGGCATACTTGGATCGCCTGACCATCACGCCGGCAAAGGTTAGCCGTTTCCTCGAAAGGCGGGTCCCGCCCTTTGGCGAAACTACGGCCGCCTCCATGTGGATCGAAACCGTAGACGACTTCCTCGCCTTCGAAGCCGTCCGAATGATGGTTGCAGGTGGCCTCGGTGCTGACGCCGGCTCGCGACTCGCGAAAGTGCTTGAGGGCAGGTTCGAGCTCGCGGCGTTCGACGAGGCGGTGTCAAACGAGTGGCTAGACTGCGGCGGCTTTCACGTGAAGCGCCTCGATGACAGCATCACTTTCGAGGTCGAGTATGCTGCTTGAGTTCAACGCCCTCGAAAATTCGAATCCCCGTGGCTTCCTACGGGTCACGCAGTTCATTGCGCATCTAATGCGGAACCAGTTCGTCCACGTTGAGGACCGTGGGGCCGCAACGTTGCTCGAAACGCTTTACCGTCCTGAGCTCGCGAAGCTCGTCGAGGCTTATTTTGAAGTAGCCGGCTATCGTCTCGTCCACCGGGAGACTGAAGGCTGGGCGGGGATCCTACCCGATCCGGAGCGCACGTCGCTGCCGAGGATGCGCATTGATGAGACGATTGCCCTACTCCTCATGCGACGGCTCTGGGAAGAGGCACTCCAACTCGGCGAAATCTACACCAACGGCACCGTCCGCACGACGCTTAACGAGGCTTATGTGGCCTATCAGGGCATAGTCGCCGGAAGTCGGCGCGCGGCCCTTGCGCCAAACGAGTTCCGGGATGTGCTTCGGATGGCTCGAACGGAAGGCGATTGTTTGCCTCGGTGAGTTCGACGCAGACGCGCAGGATATGAATCTCGACATTCGCGCGCTCGTTACGAGCATCGCCGGCGACGACTTCGTCGCGTCGCTCGAGCAGATCCTGTCGCGCCCGACTGCCCCGAACCCGGACGCGGACGATCAGCCCACGGTGGGAGGCGAGGCATGATAGAACTGCGGCGCATCGTCCTCGTTAACTGGCACATGATGGTAAGGGCCGACCTCGATCTGGCCGGCGATGCGGCCATCCTCGGCCAGAACCGATCCGGCAAGTCTACGATCATCGATCTGATACAGGCGATCATGGCGGGCGGTTCGTCTCGTCTGTACCGGTTCAACCGATCGGCGGGCGAGAGCAGCGGCCGTTCAGACCGCACCCTCGGGGGCTACTGCCTCGGCCAACTCAATGAGGACACTTTCCTCAGGAACCAGGCAAGGAGCTACATCGCGCTTGTCTTCGAGGATTCGGAAAGGCGGCGGATGCCTGTGAGCCTCGGGCTGTGTGTTGAGGCCGCACGCGGACAACAGACAGAGGTAGTGGGACGGTTTGTAGCCGAGGGGATCAGCGTCGACACCTCGATGCTGCTGGATATCGGCCAAGACGGATCCCGGCCAACCGTCTGGCCCGTAGTCCGCCGTCGACTCGATCAGGCCTGCGGCGAAGCGGGCGGTCAGTTGCACACGCCGGACGATGCCAAGACATTCATCCGTGAGTACATGCGCGCGTTGTTCACGGGGCGCCGGGCGTCAGATCCCGAGCGGTTCGTTCGCACTTTCGTGGCCGCGCTCTCCTTCACAGACATCTCGTCTGTCGAACAGTTCGTGCACCGCTATCTGCTCGAGCCCAAGCCGATCGACATCGCCGAGCTACGCGATTCTATCCGCCGCTACCGTGAGATCCAAAAGACCATTGCCGACCTCAACCGAAGACTAGAAGCACTTCGCGCAATCCGCGCCCAAATAGTGGAGTTCGACCGACTTCTCGCCGAGGAGCTCACCTGCCGCGCGATCGAGAAGACCGCCATGCTGATCGAAGGATTCGCCAGGCTGTTGACGAACATCCGTGAACAAAAGTCGAAGTCGCACGAGTTGCATGTAGTCATGGAGGAGTTCGCGCGGGTGGAGGAGGAGATTGAGCGCGAGACCGAGGTGCTCGCGTCCGTTCAGCGACAGCTTGCCGCGACCGGCGCGCAGGGACAGCGCGCCATCGTCGAACAGGAGATTAGGGGGCTGGAGCGAGACCGTGCTGACATCATGGAGCGTCTGTCAGCTCGACACCTCCGCGCTGCGCGCGCGATCCAGCTCCTGGGGCTGCGCGACAAGCTGAGCGTCATAAACCCGGGCGAACTGCTCCGCGCGCTCGAACGCGTCGAGGAGGACAGCCGCGGGCTCGCACCGCCCGATTGGCCACGCGATCCGGCGAAGATGGATGAGCTGCTGGACGCGGTTTCTGAAGCGGCGATCGCCCGGACAGAAAAGGCGACCGACCAGCGAGACGACGCCATCGTATGGGTCAAGCAGCTTGAGGCCGAGACAGCCGAGGACAGCAAACAGCTCGCCAACGCCAAACGGGGACAGATTACCCTTAGCACCGCAACGTCGAAACTTATGGAGGCTCTGCGCCGCGAAGGCATGAAGCCGCGCACACTCTGCGAGGTCGCCGAGGTAATCGACGAACGTTGGCGCAATGCACTTGAGGCGCTACTCACCCGCGACCGCGAGGCCATAATTGTCGATCCGGAGCACGCCTACCGTGCAACCGAGATCCTGCGGCATGGACGGGACACCTATCCGGGATGCCGCGTAGCCAACACCCGCAAGCTGCAGTCGAGGCCGACCGTGGCCGAGGGCGGCACACTAGCTTCGATGATCGGCAGTGACGACAAGCTGGCCATGGCGTTCGTAGTCTTCAGAATAGGCAATGTACGACTTGCGGAGAACCAAGATGAGCTTCTATCCAGCGGCCGCGCCGTTATGGCTGACGGTGCATATTACGACGGCCTGATTACCGAGATACGCCGGCCGGATGGCCTCAAGATTGGGCGGGCTGCGGCACCACTAATGGAGTCCACACTACGGGAGCGGATAGAACAGCGGGCGCAGCTTTTGAGGATTCATCTTGAGAAGAAGCGCTTCTTCGAGGACACGATCCGACGCCTCGAAGATTGCAGTAGACCGGTCGGCGAAAAGGACAAGTTCGAAGCGCTCGCATTCGCACAGGGGGATTTGGCCGACAGGCTGGCCGATGCGCGGCGACGACTTGATCGGATATCGGCCCAGGTCGACCCTGAACTACTTGACGCAGAGAAGCGGTCGCAGACCTTGTTGAGCAGTCTCAGGGCAGATCGCGATGAACTAATCGACAATCGCGCGTCGCTCAGATCGAAGATTGAGGAGGTCAAGACAAGACTAGGCGCGGGCGAGCAGAGTGTCGGCTCTTATCTGTGCCTCGGCCATCGCCGTCGACAATTCCGTAGTGTCGTGACCTCCGCGGCACAAATTCGATCGCTCCGCGAGCGATATAAAGGCCATCCCGCTAGAAACCCGGCTCGGATTGCTTCCGATATGGAGAAGGCAGCGGACGACGCGAAGCAGGGATATCGGGAGCTCGGTCACGAGATCAGGGCGGCTCTAGGAAGGTATGCGATTGACTTCCCCGACGCACTCGAGGGCTACGCGGACGTGCCGATCATCGGCACGGTGAAGCCATGGGTGTCGACTGGCATAGCGATGCTCGAAGGAAATGAGCTCATTCGGTACCGCGAGCAAGCGGACGAGGCGGCAGATCGGATTTCGCGTCTCTTCAAGACGACCTTCATTCATGAGCTGAACAGCCGTTTCGGGCAGCTTCATTCAGAGATGGAGAAGCTATCAGCGGCGCTCCGTACACGTCCCCTTCACGGCGAGATCTATCGTTTGGCGGAGCTCGTCAAACCGGAGTTCGACGACCTCTATCATCTCGCCAAGGACAGCGAGACCGACGAGCGCGTGCTCGATGCCCTGTTCGACCGGGCCGCGCCTCGCGACGAGCGGCACGCGCGAGCGCTGAGACAGATAGAGCAGCTCCTCGCCGACGAATCCTTCGACTTTACAGTCTTTCAAGATTACCGCAGCTATTTCACCTATGATCTCAGGATGCGCGACGTCGCGACCGGACGGACAACGAGCTTCGACCGCCGACGCGGCGTGGCCAGCGGTGCTGAACGCCAGGTGCCATTCTACGTCGTCATCGGAGCGGCCCTCGCCAGCTCCTATCACGGCGTCCGCCAGGCGACTTCTCCAAGTGATCTCGGAATGGGCCTTGCCGTATTCGACGAGGCCTTCAGCAAGATGGATGGCCCCAACCAGCGGACACTGCTGGACTTCTACCGCGCGATCGGCCTCCAGGTAGTCATCGCCGCGCCGACCGAGAAACGTGCGGTCGTCTACGAGAATCTAAACTATATCATCGACGTATTCCGCGGCGGTGACATTTCCCTGGCCGAATCCATCCAAATCAAGGACCGTGTCCGCGAGGAGATGCGCGCTGCCAATCCGCAGCACGCGACGGATGAAGAACTCGCGGAACGCCTCGGCCTCAAGGCGAGCGCCGCCGAATGAGCCGGCACGGGTATTCCACCATCAGTTCACTCGTCGACGATCTGCTGACGCGGCACGAACGCAATCCGGCCGCGAGAAACCTGATTGCCTCGATCGATAATGACGGGTTCGCCAACATGGACCGGCGGGACACCTTCGACGAGGAACTCGCAGCGCTGGAGCGAGCAGGCGGGATCGAGCGGGTCCAAACCGGTCCAAAGACGGAACGTCGGGTAACAGGTGCAAGGCTGAAGGATGCCGGGGTACTCTACCGGAAGCTCCAACGGCGGCCGGCTAGCGAGCTAGCATACCAAGCCGCTGCAGAACTCCGGTCGCAACCGGGGCTACCGGTCGGCGCCGCCAGCTTAATCGATGACGCCGTCGCGGCCTGGACGCGGGGCGTGTCCCACATCGGAGTCCGGAATGGGGACGGGCGAACGCTTGCAAACGTGATCGGCCTCGCCATCGCAGTACGCAGTCGCATGTCGGGCGATCCGCAGGAGGAGCAGGACTTCCGGACGTTCTCGCGGCTGACGGTCGGCGACAGTAAGGCGCTGGAGAGGAATGTCCGGCAAGTCGCCGCAGCAATGGCGAAGATCTTCGCGAGCATGGACGAGCAGACTCGGCTCGATCCGGAGGAGCTGCTTGCCAGCGCCGGTATCAGGCGCTTGCCGCAACCAACCCTCATGCACGGTGACGTATCTCTGGACGGGCGGTCGTTTCCGGCGATTCCCTATGTCGGAATACCGACCGACTGCGTTGGCGGAATCAGTCTCCTGACGAAGCCCGACTACGTCCTGACGATCGAGAACTTCACGTCATTCGTCCGGCACATCCGGGAGGTCGCACGGTCCGAACGGGCCCTCGTCATCTATTCCGGTGGCTTCCCCTCGCGGCCGACGCTCGCGACAATCACAAGACTGGCGGCCCAGGCGCAAGCGCCAACGTTTCACTGGGGAGATATGGACACCGGAGGCATCCGCATATTCCGGCACCTCGAAAGACATCTTGCCGACGTCAACATTCCGCTGCGCCCCCATATGATGGACGCCGATCTGCTCCGCCGCTTCGGGAGACCGACGCGGGGCGTGGCCGGTCCTATCGGCGACATGCACGCGAGCGTGATCGCTGGCTTGGCGGATCTCCTCGCCGCTAGTGGTCTCGTGCACGAGCAAGAGGAACTCGATCCGAGAAGTCCGCTTACGATCACAACTGCTACTCCGGAGCCCGGAAAAACTTCTGACGCTTTGGGTGGAGGAACTCCGCGATAGGCTGGAACTGCCGAACGGCGGTTCTTCGGCAAAGTGCCGACAAATCTCAGGTGGCGGAATGGACGATCTCTCATGACAACGCCCTCGGCATTCCGCAATCTGGCATATGCTTGATTACAATGTTCTTGATTTGTTCTTCACGTAGCCCTACCAGTTTTCTACGTCCGCTAATCGCGATTTGGATGCCCGGAACCGCCAGTCGGCAATCGGCCCCAAGGTTGCCAGCCAGCAGCGCGCATTGGAGCCGGAGCCCAGTTCAATTTGAACGTATCCCGCTCTAGTCGGGGCGGCGATAGGCCTGCACTTCGCCCGGCTCGCTCAGGCTCTGCAGGGTGCCGGGTGCGGCGCCGCCGATCCAGCCCAGCACCGAGCGGGCGAGTTCGGCGCCGGCCAGCCGGAAGTTCTCGTTGACGACCAGCAATTCGCTGCGAAACAGGTGCAGAAGCTCCGACGATTGTTTGGACACCACATCGACATCGCGGCCAAGCTTGAGGCCGGCGTCTTCGATGCCGGCGACGATGGCGAGCGTCGCGGCGGCGGCGCTGCTGATGAAACCGTCCGGGCGGCTTTCGCGGCGCATCAGCTGCGCGGTCCGCATTCTGATCTGCTCGATCGAATGATCGATCGAAACGGTGTTGAACGGAATCTCGCTGGCGCCGACCTCGCTCAGCGCATCGGCAAAGCCTGCGAGCGTGTGGCCGTGATAGGTCAGCTCGACCGGCGGCGCCAACAGAGCCAGGCGGCGACGGCCGAGGCCGGCAAGATGGCGCACTGCCTCGGCTGCGAAAGCGTAATTGTCGAAATCATGGTAGGGATGGATCAGCCCCATATCGGTGCGGCCATGCGTGGCAAAGGGGATGCCGCGCTCCAGCATATAACGGGCCCTCGGATCGTTCGGCTGCGTGCGCGAAATGATGACGCCGTCGGCTGAACCGGTTTCCACGAGGTAACGGATCGGGTCGAGCGGATCCTGCGAGCGCGAATAGGGCGTCACGATCAAATGATAGGGCGTGTCGGCGATGACTTCCGAAACGCCGTAGATGATATCCGAGACAAAGCTCATGATCTCGTGCTCGGTGTTGAGCACCAGGCTGATGACATTGGTCTTGCCGGTGCGCAGGCGGACGCCGGCACGGTTGGGCCGATAACCGATCTGCTTGGCGACAAGCTGGACGCGCCGCCTGGTCTCGGCGCCGATCTCGGGCGCATCCTTTAGCGCGCGCGACACGGTGGTGACGCCCAGCCCGGTCATGAAGGCGAGCGTCTTCAGTGTCGGCCGGCCCGGGCCCGACGCTTCGTCGGCCTTCTCTTTTTGATGCCTGTTCATTCATCCCGCCCCGTCAGGCGCATAGCAGTTGCCGGGCAGGCCGGCAATCGGCGGGCCGCGGGTACGCCGCGGGCCTTCACCGAATGAGACCGCTATATACTGAAACGTTACAGATTGTCACTGCCGTGGCGATATCACTGGTGACAGGCGCAAAACGAGCGGCACTCCGGTCGGCGCAAAAAGAGCGACAGAAGGGGCTTTTCCGATTTTTTGGCGTCGCAGCATTCCATTTTGCATTGCAACCCCTCTTGTTGCGATGCGGTAGGCCGACGAGCCGCGCGATTTTATTCGCGCTTCGAAAAAACTTGATGCCACCTTCGCCCGAGGGGTTGCGCGCCTCAAGCAATTGCCGTATCGAAAATCTGTAACGTTTCAGATTCTGGGAGGAACGAAATGCGATACCAACTCATGACTGCTGCGCTGGCTGCGACGGTCGCGCTGCAATTTGCCGGCCCGGCGGCCGCGACGGATCTGGAAGTCACCCATTGGTGGACCTCCGGCGGCGAGGCGGCGGCGGTCGCCGAACTCGCCAAGGCTTTCGACGCAACCGGCAATCACTGGGTTGACGGCGCCATCGCCGGCTCCGGCGGCACGGCGCGGCCGATCATGATCAGCCGCATCACCGGCGGCGACCCGATGGGCGCGACCCAGTTCAATCACGGCCGGCAGGCGGAAGAATTGGTGCAGGCCGGGCTGATGCGCGACCTTACCGATCTCGCCACCAAGGAAAAGTGGACGGAAATCGTGCAGCCGAAGAGCCTGCTCGACGGCTGTACCCTCGACGGCAAGATCTATTGCGTGCCCGTCAATATCCACTCCTGGCAGTGGCTGTGGCTGTCGAACGCGGCCTTCAAAAAGGCCGGCGTGCCGGTGCCGAAGAACTGGAATGAATATGTCGCTGCGGCGCCCGCGCTTGAAAAAGCAGGCATCCAGCCGCTCGCGGTCGGCGGCCAGCCCTGGCAGGCCTCCGGCGCTTTCGACGTGCTGCTTGCGGCGGTCGGCGGCACCGACGCCTTCCTCAAGGTCTACAAGGACAAGGACGCGGAATTCGCCGCCGGGCCCGAGGTCGCCAAGGTCTTCAAGGCCGCGGACGATGCCCGCAAGATGGCCAAGAACACCAATGTGCAGGACTGGAACCAGGCCACCAATCTGGTCATCACCGGCAAGGCGGGCGGCCAGATCATGGGTGACTGGGCGCAGGGCGAGTTCCAGGTTGCCGGTCAGGTCGCCGGCAAGGACTATACTTGCCTTCCGGGCCTCGGTCTCAACGAGATGATCGCCACCGGCGGCGACGCTTTCTACTTCCCGCTGCTGAAGGATCCCGAAAAATCGAAGGCACAGGAAGTGCTGGCCCACACGCTGCTCGATCCCAAGACGCAGGTCGCCTTCAATCTCAAGAAAGGTTCGCTGCCGGTACGCGGCGACGTCGACCTCAAGGCGGCGAACGACTGCATGAAGAAGGGGCTCGAAATTCTCGCCAAGGGCAATGTCATGCCCTGGACCGACCAGCTGCTTTCGCAGGATACCCAGAAGCAGAAGGAGGATCTTTTCTCCGAGTTCTTCGCCAAGCAGGACATGACCGTGGAAGATGCGCAGAAGCGCTTCGCCGCCATTGTCGGTTCGGCCGATTGAGCGATCGACCGACCGCCTCACTCCCGCCCCTGCAAACGCAGGGTCGGGAGCTCGGGTCAAGGCCTCTTGACCCTCCGGCCCTTACCCGATCCAAAGCGGCTGTGCAGATGAGCAAGAGCGAACGCCCTAGCCAACTCTTTCGCAACCTCAATGCGAAGATCGCCTCGATCCCAATGATCCTCACAGCGCTGGTGATCTTTGTCGGCGGCAGCGCGTGGACGGTGCTTTATTCCTTCACCAGTTCGAAGCTCCTGCCACGGCTGAATTTCGTCGGGCTCGACCAGTACTACCGGCTGTGGTCGGTGCCGCGCTGGCTGGTCTCGATCGAGAACCTGCTGATCTACGGCGTGCTGTCGCTGCTGTTCTCGCTGGTGATCGGCTTCCTGCTTGCCGCCCTGCTCGACCAGAAGATCCGGTTCGAGGACACGTTCCGGACCATTTTCCTCTATCCCTTCGCCCTCTCCTTCATCGTCACCGGCCTCGTCTGGCAGTGGTTGCTCAACCCCGAGTTCGGTGTCCAGGGAGTGGTGCGCAGCCTCGGCTGGACGAGCTTCAGCTTCAATCCGCTCTATGATTCCAGCATCGTCATCTACGGCATATTGATCGCCGCTCTCTGGCAGGGCACCGGGCTCATCATGTGCCTGATGCTGGCCGGCCTGCGCGGCATCGACGAGGACATCTGGAAGGCAGCGCGGGTCGACGGGATACCGACCTGGAAGACCTATCTGTTCATCATCATACCGATGATGCGGCCGGTCTTCATCACCACGCTGGTCATCATCGCTGCCGGTATCGTCAAGATCTATGACTTGGTTGTCGCCCAGACCAGCGGCGGGCCCGGCATCGCCTCCGAAGTCCCGGCCAAATATGTCTATGACTACATGTTCTTCGCCCAGAACCTCGGTCAGGGGTTCGCCGCCTCGACCATGATGCTGCTGTCGGTGATCATCGTCATCGTGCCGTGGGCCTATCTCGAGTTTGGAGGCAAGAAGCGTGTCTGACCATACCGTTTCATTGCCGGCCGGCCCCGGCACGCTCGAAGCGTACGGGCCGAGCGGGCCGAAGCCGCGGCATATGTTCTCGCGCCGCAACATCTTCCTCTACGGCACGCTCATCGTGGTGGCGCTCTACTATCTTTTGCCGCTCTATGTGATGGTGGTGACGTCGCTCAAAGGCATGCCCGAGATACGCCTCGGCAACATCTTCTCGCCGCCGATGGAGATCACCTTCGAGCCATGGGTCAAGGCCTGGTCGAGCGCCTGCACCGGGCTCAACTGCGACGGGCTGTCGCGTGGCTTCTGGAATTCCGTGCGCATCACGATCCCGTCGGTGATCCTGTCGATCGCGCTCGCCTCAGTGAACGGCTATGCGCTTGCCAACTGGCGCTTCAAAGGTGCCGACACCTTCTTCATCATCCTGATCGTCGGCGCCTTCATCCCCTATCAGGTGATGATCTATCCGATCGTCATCATCCTGCGCGAAGTCGGCCTCTACGGCAGCCTCAGCGGCCTGGTGATCGTCCATTCCATCTTCGGCATGCCGATCCTCACACTGTTGTTCCGCAACTACTTTACCTCCATGCCGGAGGAGCTGTTCCGGGCAGCGCGTGTCGATGGCGCCGGCTTCTGGGGCATTTATTTCCGCATCATGCTGCCGATGTCGCTGCCGATCTTCGTCGTCGCCATCATCCTGCAGGTGACCGGCATCTGGAACGACTTCCTGTTCGGCGTCGTCTACACCCGCCCCGACACCTATCCGATGACGGTGCAGCTCAACAACATCGTCAACTCGGTGCAAGGCGTGAAGGAATACAACGTCAACATGGCAGCCACCATCCTGACCGGCCTGGTGCCGCTGATCGTCTATTTCCTGTCCGGAAAATTGTTTGTGCGCGGCATCGCCGCCGGCGCGGTGAAAGGATGATGGCGATGAACGCAAACGGCAGCATTGCGGCAAACGGCACCAGCGTCTCGATCCAGAACCTGTCGCTGAATTTCGGTGCGATATCGGTGCTGCAGACGCTCAACCTCGATGTTGCCGAAGGCGAATTCATCGTGCTGCTCGGCCCGTCCGGCTGCGGCAAGTCGACCTTGCTAAACTGCATTGCCGGGCTGCTCGACGTTTCCGAAGGCCGCATCTTCATCAAGGGCAAGAACGTCACCTGGGAAGAGCCCAAGGATCGCGGGATCGGCATGGTGTTCCAGTCCTACGCGCTCTATCCGCAGATGACGGTGGAGAAGAACCTGTCGTTCGGGCTGCGCGTTGCCGGCCTCGCCAAGGAAGAGATCGCCAAGCGCATCGCCCGGGCCGCCGAGATCCTGCAGATCGAACCGCTTTTGCATCGCAAGCCGGCGGCGCTGTCCGGCGGCCAGCGCCAGCGCGTGGCGATCGGGCGCGCACTTGTGCGTGACGTCGATGTCTTTCTGTTCGACGAACCGCTCTCCAATCTCGACGCCAAGCTGCGCGCGGAATTGCGCGTCGAAATCAAGCTGCTGCATCGCAAGCTCGAGAACACCATGATCTATGTCACCCACGACCAGATCGAGGCGATGACGCTGGCCGACCGTATCGCGGTGATGAAGGGCGGCGTCATCCAGCAGCTCGATGCGCCGCAGACCATCTATAACCGGCCGGTCAACCGGTTTGTCGCCGGCTTCCTCGGCTCGCCGGCAATGAACTTCCTCGACGGCAGACTGGAGCAAGCGGCAGGCGACTGGCACTTCGTCGCCGAGGATGTGCGGATACCGCTTGCCACCTATGCTTTCGAGAAGGACCCGGTGCCAGGGCCGGCCGTGTTCGGCATCCGCCCCGAGCACGTGGCGTTCAACAGCGGCACGGGATGGCCGTTCGCAGCCACGGCAAATGTCGAGGTCGTCGAGCCCATGGGTTCCGACACGCTGGTCTGGCTGAAGCTCGCCGGCCAGAATTTCACGGTGCGGGTGACGGCCGAGCGCACGCCAAACAACGCCGAGGCGGTCGGCATCGGTTTTGACCCGATGCGCGCCTCGCTTTTCGACGCCGCCACAGGTAACCGCCTCTAGAGCATGATTTAGCCTCCCAAGACTCTTCCACTCCCGCAAGACTCATCCCCCCAAAACTAACCATCCACAAGAAAACGGACAGAGACGATGAACTGGTCATTCCAACTTTACAGCGCCCGCAATTTCCAGCCCTGGGAGGGCGTGCTCAAGATGCTGGGGGAGCTTGGTTACAGCCAAGTCGAAGGGTTCGGCGGCGTCTATGACGATCCCAAGGCGTTCCGTGCCGAGCTCGACAAGAACGGGCTCGCCATGCCGACCGGGCATTTCTCGATCGACGCGCTCGAGAAGGATTTCGACGGCGTGCGCAGGACGGCCGACGCGCTCGGCATCACGCTGCTCATCTGCCCGTTCCTGAACGCCGAGTTCAGGCCGGCCGACACAGCCGGCTGGCGCGGTTTCGGCGAACGCCTGGCCAAGGTCGGCGAGACGGCCAGGAAAGCCGGCTATGGCTTTGCCTGGCACAACCATGATTTCGAGTTCAAGGCGCTTGCCGACGGCTCGGTGCCGCAGGACCATATCCTGTCCTCCGCGCCCGACATCGGCTGGGAGATGGACGTCGCCTGGGTGGTGCGCGGCGGCGTCGATCCGCTGCCCTGGATCGAGAAGCACGGCAAGCGCATCGTCGCCGTCCATGTCAAGGACTTGGCCAAGCCGGGCGAGGGCCTCGACGAGGACGGCTGGTCCGACGTCGGCCACGGCACCATCGACTGGCCCGGCCTGATCAAGGCGCTACGCGCCAAAAGCGCCGCAAAATACTACGTCATGGAACAGGACAATCCCAACGATATCGAGCGCTTCGCCCGCCGCTCGACCGCAGCCGCCAAGACCTATTAGGAGCACATCAGCATGGCAACAAAACTTGGCATCGGCGTCATCGGCTGCGGCAACATCTCGAAGGCGTATTTCTCGCTGGCGCCGCTGTTTCGCGGCATCGAGATGCGCGCCTGCGCCGACATCAACATGGAAGCGGCGAAAGCGCGGGCAAAAGAGTTCAAGCTGCGCGCCGAGACCGTCGAGGGGCTGCTCAAGGCCGACGATATCGACATCATCGTCAACCTGACCATTCCGGCGGTGCATTACGAGGTGTCGAAGCAGATCCTCGACGCCGGCAAGCACGTCTATTCGGAGAAGCCCTTCGTGCTGTCGGTCAAGGAAGGGCTCGACCTGAAAAAACGGGCGGAAAGCAAGGGGCTGCGCATCGGTTCGGCGCCCGACACCTTCCTCGGCGGCGCGCACCAGCTTGTCCGCGACCTGATCGACACCGGCAGGCTCGGCAGGATCACCAGCGGCACCTGTCATGTGATGAGCCATGGCATGGAGCATTGGCACCCCAATCCGGACTTCTTCTTCCAGCCGGGCGCCGGGCCGGTGCTCGATATCGGACCGTATTACATCACCAACCTGATCCAGCTGATCGGGCCGGTGAAGCAGGTCGCCGCCTTCGCTTCGATCCCGATGACGGAACGCATCATCAGCTCGAAGCCGCGCGCCGGCGAAAAGATCCCGGTCTCCACGCCGACGACGATCCATGGCGTGCTGGAATTCGAGAACGGTGCCGTGGTGACGCTCAACACCAGCTGGGACGTCTGGAGCCACGGCCACGCGCCGATGGAACTCTATGGCGAGGCGGGCACGGTGTTCGTGCCGGATCCGAATTTCTTCGGCGGCGACGTGCGTTTCACCGAGGCCGCCAAGCCGGTGAAGAAGCTGCCGAAATGGCCGCATCCGTTCGGCGTGCCCAACGAGATGCATTCGCAAGGCATGATGGCCAACTACCGCACCGCCGGTTTGGCCGACATGGCGATCGCGATCAGGGAAGGTCGGCCGCACCGCTGCTCGATGGAACTGGCGCTGCATGCCGTCGACGTCATGACCGGACTGTTGCGTTCGGGCGAGACCGGAAAGTTCGTCGCCATGCAGACCAGCTGCGAGCGGCCCGCGGCACTCGGCGTCAAGGCGGCGAAGGAGCTGCTGGCGAAGAAGAAAACCAAGTAGGCGGCGCGCCTCCCAAGCACCGCAAAAAGCCTCTCCCCGTTTGCGCGGGGAGAGGCTAAGGGTGAGGCTGGAGCCGACTTGCCCGTCATCGCGTCGGCAGCCGTCGGGCGCGTTTCGATATGAGATATGAGGATTTCCCATGCCCTATGTCCCCGCCGAGAACCGCTACAAAAAGATGGTCTACAATCGCTGCGGGCGGTCCGGCCTGAAGCTGCCGGCGATCTCGCTTGGGCTGTGGCACAATTTCGGCGACGACACGCCGCATAGAACCAAGCAGGCGATCGCGCGCAGGGCGTTCGATCTCGGCATCACGCATTTCGATCTCGCCAACAATTACGGCCCGCCGCCCGGCTCGGCGGAGCGGGCGTTTGGTGAGATCCTGCGGACGGACTTTGCCGGTTATCGCGACGAGCTGATCATTTCGACCAAGGCCGGCTACGAAATGTGGGCAGGGCCTTATGGCGAGTGGGGCGGCCGCAAATATGTGCTGGCCAGCCTCGACCAGAGCCTGAACCGGATGGGGCTCGACTATGTCGACATCTTCTATTCGCACCGCTTCGACCCCGACACCCCGCTGGAGGAAACGATGGGCGCGCTCGATCACGCGGTGCGCTCGGGCAAGGCGCTCTATGCCGGCATTTCCTCCTATAATTCGCAGCGCACCCGCGAGGCCGCCGACATATTGAAGCAGCTCGGCACGCCTTGCGTGATCCATCAGCCGAGCTATTCGATGCTCAACCGCTGGGTCGAGGATGATGGCCTGCTCGATACGCTGGAGGGGCTTGGTGTCGGCTCGATCGTGTTCTCGCCGCTGGCGCAAGGCATGCTGACCGACAAATATCTCGGCGGCATCCCCGATGGCAGCCGCGCCAGCCAGGGCAAGTCGCTGCGCCCGGCATTCATCAACGACAAGTCGATCGCCAATATCGAGGCGCTGAACGTCATCGCCCGTCGCCGCGGCCAGACGCTGGCGCAGATGGCGCTGGCCTGGGTGCTGCGCAGAGGCAGGGTGACGTCGGCGCTGATCGGCGCCAGCCGGCCGGAACAGGTCGAGGATTGCGTCGGCGCGCTGAAGGCGCTCGACTTCAGCGATGCCGAGCTCGCCGAGATCGACAGCTTTGCCCGCGAGTCGGACATCAATCTCTGGGCGGCATCGGCCGAGCGCAAGGGGCCGCCGAGGAAGTAGGCGACGACGGTCTGCGGTCCGGTTTCATCGAAAAGACGCGGCAGCGCGAACTGGTAGCTGTCTTCGACACGGTGGCCAGCGGCTAACTTTCGGCTGCCTTGAGGTTCCGCGCGGCTTGCTCGAGCGTCGCCCTGTCGTTGCCCAGCCTGTCGATCAGCTCTTGCGCCTGATCACCGGTTATCCCGGTGCGCATCGCCAGTGCCTCGACCGTCAGAACGTCGGAGCTGGCGATCGTTCCCGCCGGACCGTCCGCGTCGTCGAGGCCAAGCTCTTGCTTCGCCTGCTGCCAATGACGCTCATGCGCGCCATCCGGGCGGCCCTCGCGCATCCAGATTTCATAGGCTCGCTGCCGAATCTTTTCATGCCGGTCATTGTCCATGACGGTTCCTCCCTTGTGGCGTTTTCACCAACGCGGGGAGCGCCGGAACGATCCTATGTTCAAGCCGATTTTGCAGGCAGAGCCGCGCTTCCAACGAACAAACACCGGACAGAATCGTTTTGCGGAGGAACCTGCACAGCGGGCACGCCGTTGATCCTCACCTGAGCAAAGGAGATTACCATGGCCGACGAACCAAACGAATCCGCAGCACCCAAGATGACTCAACGCGAAGCTCAGGAAGCCCTGGAGAAGCAGGTCGCGCAGCTGAGGCGCGAGATCAGCAAGATCAATCGGACCTTGGCCGAACGCGCGGAAGAGGCGATCGAAGACGCCGGCGGCTGGTATGACAACGCTGCCGAGCGCGCCTCTCGGACAGCACAAGCCCTGCGCAACAGGGCGCAGACGGTGTCGGGGGTGGTCCAGGAGAATCCCGGCACAATATCGTCGGCATTCATCCTCGGAGCGGCCGTAGGAGCGCTACTCGGCCTCACCCTGGCCGCCACAGATCAGCGCCGCGATCGCTGGTTCTAGTCCCGACCCCAGGTTTTTGGGACAGAACCGGGTTTTGGGACAGAAACAGAGGGACTGCTCCCGCTGTTCATTGGTTCAGCAATGACACCGGTCAGGGCGTGGCGGGCTTCTGCGCCGTGCCGAGGGCTTTGGGCGCTGCGGGCGCCGCCGTCTTCATCTTCTCCTCGATCCAGCCGGTGTAATTGGCCAGCCGCGTGTAGATGCCGTAGGCGTTCTTGTGGCCGCAGGCGGTACCGCCGTCGGCCGGACCTTCGCCCCAGCTGACGACACCGACCTGCACCGGACCATCGGCGCCGGTCACGAACAGCGGTCCGCCGCTGTCGCCATTGCAGGCGTCGCGCTCGCCGCTGGCCGTGCCAGCGCAGATCATGTTGCCGGTCAGCGGATCGGCCATATCGGCCGCAATCGCGTTGGCGGCCGCCTCGATGCCCCTTTCCGAATAACGCATGCGGCGGGCGAGTTCGCCGAGCGCTGCCTTCAAATCATGCGCATAAATCGCCTTGATGCCGCTGTTGCAGGTTGCGTTCGGCTGGAGGTCCAGGTCGGCGACCATCAGTGCGGTGGGAAACGTTCCGTCCTGCATCTTGCCCCAGCCGGTGACCGTCGTCTTGCCGGCGTCTGGTGTCGGCTCACGGGCAATTTTGATGGTCGGGGCATCGGCCGGCGCGGCCAGCCGGATCAAGCCGAGATCGTTGTCCAGCGTCTGCTCGCTGTAGCCCTCGTTGACGATGATCTCCACCGCCTTGTAGCGCTTGCCCTCGCTCAGATCGGTGGCGCCGGTGAGCACGGTGACCACATCAGGCGAAATCGGCTCGCCGTCGTCATTGAGGCAGTGCGCCGCCGTCAGCACCCATTGCGGCGCGATCAGGCTGCCGCCGCAGAACTGCGCATTCGCCTGCGAGGCCGGGCTTTTGTCCAGTTTGCCGGTGGTCAGCAATGCCACCTGGAACGGGTAAGCGCCCTTCTCGGCCTCTTTGCCGCCGTAGACGCGATCGGCGCCGTCGGGGTTCTCCGCCCTGGCCTTGGCCCTGGCCTCGGCCACGCGTTTCATCGGCGAGATCGCCGCCTCCGGCCGAGCGGCCGCGTCCGTGGCATGAACGGATTTGACGGCCGGCAAGGCCGCCGCGATGCCGAGCAGCGCGGCGGCGGCAATCGGTCTGAACCTATGGATGATCTTCACCTCGAACCCCCTGAGACGATGTTCCCGACAGGTCAGTCGCCGACGCATGGTCCACTGAAATGGAACCGGCCGGTGAGATCATGCTCCACGGCGAAGCACGATCCGTCACAAAGCCGAGCACCATTTCTGCTAGTCGTGCTGTCGAGCCGACCCGCCCAAAATCCTATAGCCCCCCACGGGCTATGTGGAAGCAATTTGTCGTTGCCAATGTTGGATTATTTTAGGCAGTATACCGTTGCAGGCATTTTTGGCGGGGACCTAAACTGGCTGCACTGAATAATGGCCCGGTAAAGGCACCGGTAACCAATTTCATTTTTTTGCGCCACCACGATCTCGACAATATTTCTGTATCTTGATCCAGTCCTTGCTGACTTTTGGGAGAGTCTCACCATGACAAAACTGACACATAGCATTATTGCGTCCGCGTTGCTTTCCACCGCAATGTGGGCGGTTCCTGCCTTGGCTGCCGATCCAGGTTCCGCCAATGCCGGCAACGGCGAAAGCATGCGGGATGTAACATCGGGCGATTACAAGCCCGGCCGGGCGAAACCAATCGCCCCGCCGAAACTGACCGACGACGAGGCCAACCGCGCCGCGCCGCTCACCGACGAAGCAACGGCCGTCAAATCCTATGGCATCGTCGGCCGCTCCGCCGATGGCAAGGACATCAAGATTGACCCGAACGAGACGCTGAAGGACCTTGTCATCAAGGACATGAACGCGCCCGCCGACGGGCAGAAGTCCGACAATTCCGGACTGAGCGGAGGCGAAGAGGCTGGCCGTCAGGTGTTCGGCACGGACGACCGCGAGCAGATCAAGAATACCAAAACCTACCCGTTCACCGCGATCGGCTATCTCGAAGGCAAATCGAAGAGCGGCAGCTATGGCAGCTGCTCGGCGACGCTGATCGGCCCGCGCACGGTGCTCACCGCGGCGCACTGCCTCTACAGCCACGAGGACAAGGCCTGGCTCGACGATATCCTGTTCGTGCCGGCTCTCAACGGCAAGACTGCCGACGACGCGCCGTTCGGCGCCTTCACCTATGAAAGCGCTTATGTCATCCAGGGCTTCATCGACAATTACCAGGGCTTTTACGGCTCGGTCGTGCCGTGGGATCTCGGCATCGTCACCCTGAAGCAGGATGTCGGCACCAACCTCGGCTGGCTCGGCTATGCCAATTATGACGACCTCGGCGATTTCACCGCCAACATCATCGGCTATCCCGGCGACAAGCCGATGGGCACGATGTGGAAGGCGACCTGCGAAGTGCACGCCGAAAACATCGCCACCGAGTATTTCCAGTACGACTGCGACACCTATCCCGGGTCGAGCGGCAGCTCGGTCTATGCCTATGACAATGGCTCCAAGCAGCGCGTCATCACCGGCGTGAACGTGGCCGAGAGCCCGGATGCCAATACCGCCGTGCGTCTGAACGCCATCAACGTCCAGTGGATCAACAGCCTGTACAAATAGGCCTGCAGAGTTTCCGCCGCGATCGTCGCGGAAAACCGGCCGGCGGCGGAGCATTTCCGTCGCCGGCTTTCGCATTTTCGGGAATTATCTGGACTGGGCCGAGGGTGGCGCCTGGCGCACATAGTTCTCGATCGGCTGGGCGAAAGTCGGTGAACCGGCCTTGCGCTCCTTATCGATATAGCCGGCAAAATAGCTCCAGAAGGAAGCGGCATAGTCGCGGAAATAGGAGTCGGCGACGTCGCGCGAGCACAGCCTGCCTTCGACGCAGAAGGAAAGGCGGTTGAGGAAATAGACGACGCGGTCGAAATTGTCGCTGAAGTCGGCAAGCGGCATGTCGCCGCCGGTAGCGCTCATCGCTTCGATGCCGATGCGCTGTCTGAACACCTGTTCCTCGGTCGGCGTCGGATTGGCACTGAGCAGATTGCCGTATTTGGCGTTGAGCGCCGCCAGGCGTTGCTTGAGGGCCCGTTGCGCCTGCTGGTAATCCTTGCTTTCCCAGAGCTCGACCAGCGACATCGTCTGCTCGACGCGCTTCTGCTCCTGGTTCGCCAGGAACTGGTAGACCGAAAAGATCAAGGTGAAGATGATCGCCAGGCGCACCAGCAATCCGGACCAGGCATAGACGAGCATGCGCCAGTCGCGATCGGTGAATGGGTTCGCCTCCTTCTTGACCTCGTGATTGCTCACCCACGGCAGGCCTTCGACGGTTTCCGGCAGCGACACCGGCTTCTTTTGCGGTACCGGCGCCGTCACTGCCTGCTGCGTTGCGTTGCCCCCCGCTTTCGTCATCCGCAGCTGTCCAATTCTATGGTGGCGGACGGGTCGAGCACGATGCCCGGGGTCTCCAGCTTCTTCTTCAGGCAATCCAGCTGCGTGCGCGAAACGATGAACTGCAGGTCAGGCTCCACCTGCGCCTTGCCCGGCGACGGCAACGGCTCGACCACGCCGCGCGAGGCGCAGCTGCTGAGATCGACGACAACGGCGGTGTTGCCGGTTTTGGCGATCCGGTCGTACTGGTCGAGAAAGCAGCTCGCCAGTTCGGAATTGATGACGACCTCCTTGGCGCAGAGGCCGCAAGCCTCGTCCGCCGAAGCATTGGCGGCCAGCAACAGCTCGGCGACAAGGCCGGCGGTTGTTGCGCGCCACGAAAATACGATCCTGTTCACGAACGCCCTCACCCGTTCCGTTCGGCCGCCGACAGCGGTGGTCGAAGAATGTTCATTATCAGCCGATTAGGCAAGAGGCCCGGCCGGGCACCTGACCGCGCCTCAGGCGCGCGGCACGGTCTCCATCGGAAAAATCATCACGGCGCCCTTCGACCCCTTGTCGTCGGTCAGCCGCATGGCCGACCGTGTCGCCGGCGCCATGCCGATATCGGCCAGCATGTCGGCGAAGCTTGGCTGTCCCAGTCCGCGCGTTACCGAGACAACGCCCTCTTGCGCCAGGAAGCTCAGATCCTGCTTCTCGCTCTGCGGCGGTGCTTCGGTCAAGACGGCGATCATCCGCTCCATGCCGAAGCCGGTGTCGGTGAATTTGAACAGGCCTTCCTCGAGCACGGCGCCTTCGGTCAGGCGCTCGGCAAGAAAATGCTGGATGGAATAGTCGGAGCCGACGTAGAGCACGTTGATGTCGACCAGGTTGGTCGAACCGTTCCTGGCCAGTACGTGGACCTGATCGTCGGGCGAAACACGCGGCACAGTCGACGCTTCGATCGGCTGCAGCGTGTCGCTGTCAAAACGCTTGATCCGGAACTCGACGCTGACCTCTTCCGGCCGATAATCGGAGGCGGCGGCCAGCCTCGACAGGCCAATGGCGCGGAAGATTTTCGTCAGATTCCCTGCGGCGGCCTCGATCAACTTTTCGCGGCCGTCCGGATGAATGACGATCAACGGCGGCTTGCTGCCGCCCTTGAGCGTCATGTCGCCCGAAGCCGGCAGGAACCACAGCGCCGGCGCGTCGGTGGCATCTTCTGCGGCGCCGGCAATGGCGTTCTCGCGCAGCACTGCGAGACGCAGATCTGCGCTCTTGCCCGGCTCGACCAGCGCGATGTGAAACCCTGAGCTCTTCCTGGCCGCCAGTTCGTCGAGAACCGAGTTCGCCAGCGCGGCCTCTTTCTCGAGGCCTTTGGCCGCAGCCGGCCGCGCGACCACGAGCTTGTAGTCGACGGCGAGCTCGGCCAGCCGTGCATAGGCATTGGCGGGGATATCGGCCAGCTTGAGCGCCGGCTTGCCGCCGAACTCGACCGGCTTGACCCGGCTTTCCAGGTTTTTCGCCGACTGAACCTGGAGATAGCCAAGCGCCTCGGACAGCGGCGACAGCGCCGACGGCAATATTGCGAGCCTGCTGCCGGGGGTGAGGCGTTGCAGCAACCCGGCGCTGATCGTGGCTTTGTCGTTCTCGATGACGATCGGCCATTGCATGACCGCGTCTGTCTTGTCGGTGCCGAAGACGCGTGCGTCGAGTTCCCCTTCGAACAGCGGCGTCGGCCGGGTGCGGCCGTCCGCCGAATATTGCTGCAGCACGGCCTGGCCGAGCTGGCGATAGGTGATGTTGGGGTTCTCGGCCAGTTTCGACAGGATGGTGAAGGTGAACAGGCCGAAACGCGGTGCATCGGCCGTGCCCTTGGGCAGCGGCATCTCGGGCGTCGTCTCCACCGTCTGCGCCGCGTAGAAGGCGACCAATTTGCCCTTGGTGGTCGGCTCGGCGCCGGTCGGCGTCAGCTTGAAGGCCGGCTTGCGCTGCCCGTCGTCGTCAAAGCCGCGCGGCGCGGCCGACGCAATCTCGTCATAGGCTCTCACCGCAGCCGCCCTGGCAGCGTCGTCGCCGCCGACCAGATCGGCGAACTCGACCTTGCGTTCCAGCTCGTCGTCGCCCTCGGCGGCGCGCGTCGCCGTGCCGGAATGGCAGCAGTCGAACACGGCCCAGACAAAGGCGCCCTTGTCGCGGATAACGTCGAGCGCGGTGCCGATCTCGTTGTCGACCAGCGCATTGGGCACGCCCTTTTCGCGGTTGACCCATTTGTCGATGTCGGACGGCAAGAAAATCTCGTCGAGGCCGTCCGTCTCGTCGCCCTTGTTCGCTGCCGGCTGCTGCGCGCCGTGACCGGACAAATGCAGGTAGACGAAATCGTCGCGCTGGACCTTGGCGGCAAGATCGGCCAACGCCGCCTTGATCGCCGCATGTGTCGGCGGTCCGTTGGCGCCTTCGACATCCTTGGCGAGCAGCGTGATGTTTTCGGCCAGGAATTTTACCGGCGCGGGCGTGTTCCCCAGGAGGTAATCGCGCACCAGGCCGGCATCGTTTTTCGGTCCGATCAGCCAGTTTTTCTTCGGCAGGTTCGGGTAATCGGTGCAGGCAACAAGCAGCGCATGGTAGGTGCGCGCCGCTGCGAATGCCCGAAACGGTACCAGGCCGGCAGCGGCCAGCGCGGACGTGCCGGCAAGCAGCGTCCGCCGCGTCACTTTGATCATGATTGCTTCCCCAAGCCCGATCGAATTTCCAAGCACGGCCAGCCTGGCCGAGGATTTTGTCAGTATTTTGAATATGGCGTCGCCGGCCAGCCGACCACCGGCTGCGAATACAAACAGTAGCAAAAAAGGCAGTTCGTCGCTATCTCAGTGGCAGAGGCCGGTTTGTATGCCTAATGGCAGCGATCGGCACGGAGCGGCTTGGAACGGGATCATGGCGGCAAGGGATGTACTGACGAAGAACCAGCTTTGCGTGCTCGAGAAACTCGAGGCCGCCAGCGGCCCGCTCAGCGCCTATACGTTGCTCGACCAATTGCGCGAGCGCGGTTTTCGCGCGCCGCTGCAGGTCTACCGGGCGCTCGACACGCTGGTGAAGTCCGGCTTCGTGCACAGACTCGAAAGCCTCAATTCCTTCGTCGCCTGTGCCGAGCCGCACGACCACAGCCATTCGATGACGGCGTTTGCTATCTGCGACACCTGCGGCCAGGTGACCGAGTTCTCCGACCATGATGTCGGCCACCGGCTCGACGAATGGGTACGCTCGACCGGCTTCGCCGCCAAGAAGGCGGTGATCGAGTTTCGTGGGACATGTGCGAAGTGTTTGGCCGAGGCGGCTTGAGGGGCCTGCCAATGGTTCCGCTGCGGGGCTTGAACTATCGCAATCTTTTGAGATTGGCTGATACCCACCAAGCTTCGTCATCCCAGGGCGGGAGCAGGAGCGAAGCGACGTCGCGGAGACCCTGGGATCCATATGTGGACGGCGCCCTGCCTGCAACGGTTGTTTTGCGTCGTTTTCGATCGCTTGCGTCCATATGTCCGGCCTTTGAGCACGGTCCTT
>NZ_JAMYRK010000039.1:0-61101 GCF_040321335.1 Mesorhizobium sp. M0437 | reverse complement strand
GGGTTGATTCACCAAAAAAGCCCGCCGCGCAGCTCGGGCGGCGGGCTTTTCCGTACCCAGCTCCAGCGTCTGCAAATCGCAAATCAAGGTCCGTCTTCGGGGCGAGGAGTGAGCACGGTATGATCGATGGTGTCGGGCAGGCAGGGACTGGGCAGGCAGCTTGTTCGGACTGACGCGGTGGTCATGGCATCGATATCCGTAACCAGCACCATTCTCGCGTAGTGCCGCGGCCACAGCGGCTCTCCAAACAGGACGAAGACGCCGCCAATCATCAAGGCCAGCAACATGAGTGCCGTAACATTTGCAAATATCTCGCCGTAGCGCATGAAGGCAGCCTGTCCCGTTCGGAAAGCGATTTCAGCCTGTGACAGCGGCGACCAGGACGGCGCCGAAGGCCGGCGCTACTGTCCTTGGCGCGCCGCAAATGCCGCCTTTCATTGGGTCCTCCCGAACAAGCCGGATAAACAACGGCACTCTCGGTGCTTTGTTCCCGGCTGTGTGGCCCGACGACAGCCGCTTCACTCAGCCCGATGTGGCGCGTCTTCTGTCGGCGAAACTGCCTGCGCTCTCATTGATGGGCGGCAGCGAGGTCCTTGACGTGACGTTCGTGCATTTGCAGCACCGGCAGCGTCTTCTTGGCAAACTCCTTCATCGCCGGATCGTCGCCAGAATTCGCGTAAGCGGAAAACAGCGCCACCGCTTCCTTATGCGCCTGGGTCTGCATGTCGATATATTTTCGATTGGAAACTGTCCCCGCTGGCCTCCTTGAGTTGGTCGGAGAGCGCGCGAAGCTTCCGTGGAGATCGTTCGCCAGTCTCAGAACTGCCTGACGTCTCAGGACCCGCCACTCATCGAGCGCGCCGCCGGCGACTACGGCTGGGCGACGGTCACCGCCATCAATATAGCGATTGGCCGTACCGCGCCGGCGGAGCTTCTGGATAGCCAGGACCCGCAATGCGCAGCGCCCTTGTCCGGGCTCTGAACAGAGCCGGCGAGGATGCGTGAGGAGCGGCTGCGTGGGTGAGATGTCCGAGCCATCCCAGCGTTGACGCCGATCCCGGGGCCGTTCGGCACGGTTTTCGGCAGCGGGCTCGCGCGGGTCTCGCTCCAGATCGTCGCGGGCAGCCGGAGGGTCTGGTTGTGCCATCATCAGAGAGCGCCAGTTTTCGCCTGTGTCGTTCGGTCTAATAGTCCGTCATTCGGTGCCGATGATCAGCCGGGTGGAGAAAGTTGTGCGCACCGGTCGGCTGCAGATCCTGACGGGCTCGACGGTGCAGACCCCGCTCGGCGTTCCGATCTTCCTGCTCGCCGTCGTTATCGCGCTGCTGATTCCCTTCGGGAATATCCTGCCGGTGCTCTCACTGGTAGTCTTGGCCGTCGCATTGATGGAACGCGACGGTCTCGTAACCCTGATTGGACTGCTGCTCGCCTCGACGTCGTTTGTCGCGACTGCGGCTCTGCTTGTTGTTGTGGCATCAGCGGTCCCGACGTCCTAAGCGCGAGATCACGGGCGCGTCGTCAGGCATGGAGTCCGAGACCGGCCGCTCACTGACGGCCCAGGCCTGCTCTTCGACATTTTCATCTGCCTCAAGTCTGCGCCGCAACTCGCTCATCACGCGGTGCGTCATCTGAACATCCTCAATCGAAATATGACCTGCCACATAGGCAACAACCATGTCGGTACCCGCAGAGCCATAACGCCAGTAATAGCAGTTTCTAAAAGGGTCCAGAATGTTTGGTCGAACTACCGAGCGGGGATTCGTAACCAGCTCGCTAAGTTCCCCGTGCCGCTCACGATCCTATAGGGTTGAACCAGTGGAGAGCCATGCGGCTATTCGCGAAGATCGAACCCGACAAACAGGCCAACGGCTGGCGCAATCTCGACAATAAGTTCGACCAACGCGCAGTCACTTTCCACCAGATTCGGCCCGTCTCGGCGCACCGCTGCGATAGTATCTTTGACGGAGATGATTTGGCCGCGAGGGGCTTGCAGGATTAGCTCGTGAACAAGCTATTTGGCCGTCACCTTATCGGGTCGACAGTCCGTCCAAACGTTCATACGAGGCCTCCCACCTCAGCGAGAACCCAAGCGGCCACTTAGGTCACCTCTCGAACAAATCAATGTTCGAATCGTACTGAATAAAGGACTGAATCTTTGGGAGAAATTCTCCTCCTACGGGGAGAGATACATCTTGGCTTCCTTAGCGGCTGCCTCAAAGGCCTTTCGGACCACCTGAGGGTCAATCGGATCGCCCTCCAGGTCTGACAGGCAGAGGGTCACCGCCTTGTGCCAGCGAGGTCCTCTGCGGGTCCACCTCTTGAGCTGCTCAAGGGCTGCCCTCGCATTGTTGCAGCCATGCCTGTCGCCGGTTTCAGTCTTCACGAACACCGGAGGGACGAACCAATGGGTTGCCATCGAGGGACAATTAGAGGGGGTGGAAATGTTTGGAAGGGATGTCTAAGCCGGTGATCGAATTTGGCTTGTGCGAAGAGCCACACGACCTGCTAATCAGGAAAAAGCATCCCCTCCTCCATGGCAGCGGCTAGGAGCGCCTTGCGGCACTCCTCAGGCTCATCTCGTCGGCAATAACAGCCACGCAAAGGCGCACCGCGAGGTTCCAGTCAGGGCCACGATTGGTCCACTTCAGGAGCTCCTTGGCTGCAGCGTGAACGTGGTGGACCCCTAGCGGAAGCCGTCGTGCTCCGTCTTGACGTACACTGGAGGTGCGAACCAAAGGATTGCCATGGAATTTAGAGAAGGACTTCCTCTGCGACCAGCTTCCGGTCGGGAGCTGGTAAACTTTTTGGCCATCGGCCCTAAACAGAGGACCGTAACATCCCCATCTCCTCGTCTGCGCCGCGGTCGCGGTGAGGGATAGGCGCCCAGCCTGGTTCGGTTTCGCCGTTGCGGAGCCACGGAAAACGGCAGATTCTCTCACGTTGGCGGTGCGGCGGTGGAACGGGGCGACCGAGAACCGCTGTTGCCGTTAAATCTCAGTCTTCGCTGCAGGCCAGCGCGATCAACGTCCACACACATTTCTGAAAGTCTCAGGCTTTAGCAGCCTTCCGCCCGTAGGGATCGCACCATTCGCACGACGACGGGATCGTAGGCGATTTTTTCGGATCTGCTGTAGTTCATTATAAAGAGCGCCGCACCGTCATTGCAGACGGCAATGACGCGTACGTAGCGGATTTGCCCGTCCCTGATACCGGAATAACTGGCCCACGTCGGCTTAACGCGCCGATAGGTCACTTTCCAGCCCGCCTTTTCATCCTCGACAATTCGATGCTCTATTTCGGCGCGGAAACTGGCCTTTCCGAGCCTTGCGCCCCAAACAGCAAGAAAGGCCTCGTTTTTGCCCTGAAAAGCTGCTCCCTGGTCGGAACGCTGAGTTAAAACAAAGCCGGGGGGCGCATCGAATACAAAGCCAAACTGCTTGATGCCGAAGGGCTGCCACTCTTGCGCATAAAGAAGCGTGGTGGAAAATAACAATGAGACGAAGCTAAGCAGCAAGCGGAACATGGCGCTTAATTAGGGTCGAGTAATATACCGTCCATATCATGCCGGAGTTTTTTGCCAAGCCGCCCTAGCATCGGCAAGCTGGGTTAGTCGCAGACGCCGGCGGCGCCGCTTGGCCCGATGTGGCGCCGTTAGTGAGCTGCGGCTGGCCAGCGCCGCCGCACGCAATCGATGGCAAGATTTTGTGGCCGCAGTTGGTCGGCAATCCAAGGCTTACGAGTCCTCGCGTCCAATCCCTGTGCAGATTCCCACTGGAACCAATGCGACCGGGGCCGGTTAACAATCGAAGGGGCCCCCTCGGATCCTGAATGATGGTCGATCTTTTGAACGTGGAGTTGCCTAAAGCCAGGCAGCGCATGAAACGAGTGGAGCTGTCCCTCCAGCGTGCGACCGAAATCCTGGACAAAGACTGCGGCGTCGGCATTAACATCGCGCTGTGCGACAGGATTAGGTCTGCACAACGTCGACTGGCCGAGGCCAGAGAACGTCTGGTCAAGATAGATTCCACCTGCACGGACTGCGGTCTGACACGCTGAACATCCGGCCGCTTGGTGGAGCATCGCAACAGGCCGCAAATTTCCGCGCGATGCGCGCTCAGGGCGGGCCACTGGTATTCCAGAGCTTCCATGCGTCCACAAACCGACGGTTGGAGCGTAAAGGACGAACTCGGCACCGAAATGTCAGGTCGTCCCCCGGTCGCTACCGGCAGCAACAAGGTGGTACCGGAAGTTGTTGCCGATGTGTCGTCGAAATAGCGACCCTGGATGCGACCCGGAACGCGGCAAAGGTCTCCGGCGGAACGCTGTCAAACTCGGTATGCCTTGGCGCTGGCTACAAACCAGACCGAGAGGATTCTTCTTTCCGGATCAGACCCCGTTTTGCGTATGGAGGTGGAGGGCAACTCGGGTCGAGACGGTCAACGAGCGGAGAGGCAGTCGCGTTCCTTGTCTCCGTCCCTCAGCAATCGGCGCAAACGCCGAACATGGAGCTGGCGCTCCTGCGAGGAAGCGGAAAGAGATCGGAGGGTTGTCTGCGGATGCTGCAGCCGCCCACGCGCCCGCTCAAGGCTTAGTTTCTTCCTGGGGAGGAGCTTTTGGGTCAGGACAATCAGGGACGACGGAGTGGTACGCTTCGTTATGGCAGAACGACCGCTTGATCGCAGCCACCTGGAACAGCGTCGAAATCGCAATCATCACCAATATCATCTGTCTCGTGCTTGGTTCGGTCTCACCTTGATCTCGCCGCGCACGCCGCGGCGCGTTGGAGGATGTCATTGGGATTCCTGTGTGAAAAGATGCGGGTAGGATTGCCGATTGGGCCTGTGCGCCCATAGTCACGGCATGAAGGCGGAGTATGTTGAACTGGTTTTGCTGGAGCAATCACTTGCCAATACAGGCGGTATGAATCGGGCGTTTTCCGACCGAGTGGATGACATCGCGGAGAAAACTGGCGGATCCGTCTTGTTCGACGTTCGCGTGGACGGCGATTCTCGCATTCAGAGGATGGCGGCGATTGGGTACGGCGCAAACGACACCGTGGTAGCAATCATGATGGATAAAAACGGACAACTTAGATCCGCGCCGGTGGACGCAGACAACGACTTTCTGGTGGCCGAACTAACCGTGTGGAGTTCGCTGCCGATGGCCGAGCAGGCCTCTGCCAACTACCACGGCGCGGCAGAGAGCTTGCTTGCGAAGCTTCGCAAATCGGGCCGTTTCGACCGGTCTACCTGATCTTTCTCAAAGTCGGATGGCGGTGGCGTGATGGCGAGACACACGGTAGCGCGTCGTGTGGGTCATGTCCCACGAGTCTGAATGTCCCACGAGTCTGAACCAAAAAGAATGTTTGATATCAAGCTCTTTACCGCGTCGGTGGCCCGCAAGGGCGAATTGGGACCTACGAGTTCAGCAATGATGGGCAAATTGTCCGCGTCGGTCTGAACTACCATTTCTAATCACTCTCAGAAATATCAGACCGGCTTTTCTTCTTTAGGGCCGATCTGAACGCTGCCTTCGGCACCGTCGATGGTGGGCTTGATTGTGGCACGGTAGTTGCCGCCCACAAGGATTTTGACGGTGACTGTCCTGGCCGTTCCTTTCGAGTTGCTATTTGAGAGATTGCCCGGAACCGCCGGGCGCGGGTTGCTAAGGCGCTTCCGGGGTCAGCGGCGTCAGCGTTGCCGGCGCCGGAACGATGTCGAAATAGACGGTCGGCGCGGTCACCTCGATCGGGAAGGCCAGCTTCTGCACGCAGGTGTAGGTGAAGCGCGCCTCTTAATGCGCCCGGCCGAGCGCGGTCGCCAGCGGGATGGTGATGGAGCGCTGATAGGTCTCGCGGCCCTCCGGCGGATAGCAATCGATCAGCGGCCGCGCAACTTCGCGTCAACGAGTTCCTTAAGCTTGTCGGTCGGGACGTTCTTGCCATGGTCGATGCCGAGCTGATTCGCCTGCTTGGTGAGGTCCTCGCGTTCCGTGTCGGTGCCCTTGCCTTGGAGGAATTCGTCGGATTGGGACGAATTCTTACCGGCAAAGGGGAACCAGCCGGTTGCCTTGGCAACTTCCACTTCGGCTGCGCTCACGTCGACATCGGCGGTCTGGCCGGATCGAGGAAAACCGGACCGCTGGTGGTGTTGATACCGCGGGCCTGCCTGGTTGTTGGTGTTTCATCATCGCCTCCTTAGATGCCGTCGAGATAGCGGATCGACTTCGGCCGGCGGATATCGACCACGCCGAGACGGAAGATGCCGGGCACGTCGAACTTGATCGGGTCTGCCATGCGGGCCAGGAACCGGAAGGGCGTCGGTGAGTTGTCCGCGGACAACTAAGCTCGAAACGGCATCAGGGTTAAGCATTTGTAAATTCGTAAGAAAAAGGGTCTTATTGTAACTGCGCAGTTTATCGCATCTTAGCGCTAATTGCGCAGTTCGAGGGCCAAGGATGTTGCAGCCAAAATTGGCGGCGGCCCTGAGCGCGGTTGAGGCTGGTGCACGGCATTTGCCGGCGGCGTTTCCTCCAAAACGACTCCATACCCGGCGATCACGGCATCCTCTGGGACCACGAGCAAATCCCTTGAGCGCTGACGGAACCGACTTGACAATTCGGCGGCCGTCCGACACGTTCTTAACAAAAGGCACAACAAACTTACAAAAGTTCAAGTTGGCACAATCTGGCCGATAGGGAGAAGGCCGATGCGTCTGTGTGACCGAGCGGAGATTTGCGCGTGAGCACGGTGACCGTGACCCGCGAAGCGCCCAGATGGGCCCTTCCCCGGTTCATGACGGCCGAGCATCCTTTCCCCTGGCTCGCGCCGATCACGGTGATGCTTCTCGTTTTCGGCATCTATCCCCTCGCCTATTCGGTCTGGCTGTCGCTTCACAAACGCAATGTCGTCTCCCGGCAGCTCGACTTCGCCGGGCTCCACCAATGGACGCGCGCCTTCTCGGATGCGCGTATGTGGCATTCGCTGGAAACCACGCTGATCTATACCTTCGTCGCGCTTGCGGTTCAGCTTGCGCTCGGCATCCTCATCGCAATTCTGCTTGACACCGATCGCAAAGGTTACGGGGTGCTGCGGGCGCTGATGACACTGCCGCTGGTGGTGCCGCCTGCGGTGACCGGAATGATGTTCCTGCTGATGCAGGACGGCTCTTTCGGCGTCCTGTCGTTCTACCTGTATGCCCTCGACCTGATCTCGCCGGCACAGCCGATCCTGACGCAGCCCGGAACCGCATTGGCGGCGATCCTGCTGGCGGACATATGGCAATGGACGCCGTTCATGGTGCTCATCATCCTGGCAGGGCTCAGGGCGCTGCCGAAGGAACCTTTCGAGGCAGCCGCGATCGACGGTGCCAACGGCATCCAGACGTTCTTGCGGCTCACATTGCCGATGCTGCGCAAGGTGATAGCGGTCGCGGTGCTGATCCGCGGCGTCGATCTCTTTCGCATCTACGACTACGTCTACATCATCACCGCCGGCGGGCCAGGCACGGCCACCGAGACGCTTTCGTTCTACGCTGGCCGTATCTACTTCACCGGAGACTTCCCCTATGCCGCAACCCTGTCGCTGATCGTGCTCGTCGTCTTGATCGTCGTGTCGAACCTCTTCGTCAGGCTGTTCAAGGTGAGGTTCTGATGGAGTCGTCGCGCGCCCAAACGATCGCCCGCGACGTGCTCGCCGTCCTGGTGGTGGCGATCTTCATGTTCCCCATCGCGTGGTGGGCCCTGTCGTCTATCAAACCCTATTCGGCGATCTTCGACCGCAGCGGACCGGTCTACACCGGTTTCACGCCGACGCCGGACAATTACCGCGTGACGTTGCTTGGCGTCTCACGCGTCGACATCGGCATGGAACAGGGCGGCGAGGCGGCCGGGGTGATCAAGGGGGGCGCCAGCTCCTACGATTCGCGCCAGTCGTTGCTCGACAGCGCCATCATAGCCGTCGGATCGACTGCGCTGACGCTGCTGCTGGCCACGCTGGCCGCCTATTGCCTGTCGCGAATGCAGTTCAGCGGCCAGCAGTCCTTCCTGTTCTGGATTCTGTCGCAGCGCTTCATGCCGCCAATCGCGATCGTCATTCCGATCGTTTTCATGTTCCGCGATCTCGGCTTGCGCGATACCTATACGGGCCTCGTCCTCGTTCACAGTTTGATCAACCTGCCGCTGGCGGTTCTGCTTTTGAAGTCGTTCTTCGACGATGTTCCGCGCGAGGTTGACGAGGCGGCGCTTATTGACGGCGCGACGCGCTGGCAGACGTTCCGACGCGTGGTCCTTCCCATGGTCAAGGGCGGCATCGCTGCGACGGCGGTGCTGTGTTTCATCTTTTCGTGGACCGAGTTCCTGCTCTCACTGTTCCTGACAACGTCGATCCGCACTGTGCCGGTGAAGATCTCGACCTTTGTCACCTCGACCGCGACCGAGTGGGGCTACATCACAGCGCTCGGCACGTCCGCGATCATACCCAGCTTCATCTTTATCCTGCTGGTTCAACGGCATCTGGTCCGCGGCCTCACCCTCGGATCGCTGAAGGAGTGAGGCGCAGACGAGAAGAACGACGACAGAAACGCAATGGAGGAACGATCATGAGCTTCAGTGAACACGACAAGAAGACATTCGTCGCCGATACCTGCAATGACTTTACGGCGCGCCGGATAACCAAACGCGACTTCATGAGGAAGATGGCGCTCGCCGGTGTCGGCTTTTCCGCCTTCGGATCGGCCATGCTAGGTGGTGGCCGCACCAATCGGGGGATGCTGGGCCTCGGGGTTGAAGAAGCCCGCGCCCAGGACGCCGATATGCTGAAGTGGCTGGCCGACGTCGGCAAACCATATGCCGGCACCAAAATCCGCTACACTTCGGAAGCGACGCCGCCAACGATTGTTGCCAACCAGCTTGTCGCGGGTGAATTCACCAAGGCAACGGGCATTGAGGTTGAAGTCGAGATCGTGCCGCTGGAGCAGGTTCTCGCCAAGGCGACGCAAGACGTACAGGGCCAGCTTGGCACCTACGACGTCTACTATCTCGACCAGTCCTGGATGGCGACATTTGCCCAGGATGTCGTCGATCCGCGCGAGTATTACGACCAGAACAAAGAACTGGCGATGCCCAACTTCGACTGGGACGATTTCTCCAAGCCGCTGGTCGAGGGCATCGCCATGTACAACGGCAAGCAGTGCGGAATTCCATTCGATATTCCGATCTTCATCCTGATGTACCGCAAGGATCTTTTCGACAAACACAACATTGCGCTGCCGACAGACCTCGACGCCTACCTCAAGGCCGTGCAGGCGCTCACAGAGGCAGAAAAAAGCAACGGCATCTTCGGCACCGCGTGCCAGGCGAAGTCCGGCCACTATTCGCTGGAATGCGACTGGACCTTCGCATTGTGGGGCCATGGCGGTTCTGTCTTCAACAAGGACAAGAAGTTTGTCGGCAATGACGAGCGCGGCGTGGCCGGGCTCAAATTCTATCAGGAGCTGGTCAAGAACTCGCCGCCGTCGGCGACGACTTGGACCTGGGACGGCCAAGGACAGGCCCTGACACAGGGACAAGCCGCCATGGCAATCACCTGGGGCGAGGATTTCCCCGGCTTCGATGCCAACGATTCCAAGGTCAAAGGCCTGTTCGAGGCCCTGCCCGCGCCCAAGGAAGTTCCTGGCCGTCGCGCCGCTGCCGATTGCGGCTTCAACGAAATCCCGGCCGTCGGCCACCAGGGCGGCTCGACGATCTCGCTGTCGCAATATTCCAAGAACAAGGAAGCGGCATGGCTGTTCATGCAGTGGGTCTGCTCGAAGGATGTCATGGCGCGGGTATCGACGCTCGGCGGCGGCGCCTCGCCGATGCGCAATTCCTCTTTTACAGATCCTCGGGTCAAGGCGAAGGCCGTTGTCGGCCCCGGAACAACACGCCATTTCGACGCGATCAAATACACGATCGACAATCAGATGGGATCTGAGCCGGACATGCCGATCTGGGCGGATCTGTCGAACAACGACATTCCGGTTGAGCTCGGCAAGTTGCTTACGGGCCAAGACTATGGCGGCGATGCCAAGGCGTGCCTCGATGCCATTGCCGGCATTGTCGACGGCAAAGTCAAGGACGCCGGTCTTTAGCGGCTAGTCGGTGATTTGGGCGAAGGCGGCTTCGGCCGCCCTCGCCGTTTGGCAACGTGGCGGCAATGGTTCCTGATCTCGTCATCGGCATTGATTCCTCGACCTCGGCAACCAAGGCGATCGCCTGGGACCGCAATGGTCTGGCCGTGACCGAAGGTCGTGCACCGCTTGCAATGTCCAACCCGCGTTCGGGCTATTTCGAGCAGGATCCGGCCGAGTGGTGGACCTCGACGGTCGCAGCGCTGCGCGCTGTGACGTCAACGGTTTCGCCGGCACGCATTGCCGCCCTTGCGATTGCCAACCAACGCGAAAGCTTCGGCCTTTTCGACGAGCAAGGCCAGGCGGTCGGGCCGGCAACGCTCTGGCTCGATGAGCGCGCCCGTGGGAAAGCACGCCGCTTCGGCGAGAGTTTCGGCGCGGCACGCGTCCACGCAATATCCGGCAAGCCGCTGGACGTCATTCCTTGCCTTTACCGCATGATCTGGTTCCGCGAGCAAGAGCCCGAGATTTTTGCCCGGGTGGAGCGGATGGCCGAAGTCCACGGCTATCTGGTCTTTCGCTTGAGCGGCCGGTGGGTGACGTCCACCGCATCCGCCGACCCGATGGGCATACTCGATATGCGGGCTATGGACTGGTCGAACGATATACTGGAGGCAGCGGGCGTCGCCCGGCGCATGATGCCAGAAGTGGCGCGGCCCGGCACCGTTCTGGGCCAACTAACTTCGGAAGCGGCCATTTCGACGGGCCTGCGCGAGGGCACGCCGATCGTCGCCGGCGGCGGCGACGGTCAATGCGCCGGCACGGGCGCTGGTGTGTTGCAGCCGCGATGCGCTTACATCAACCTCGGCACGGCGGTCGTCTCCGGCAGCTTCGGCACGGACTACGTCCACGACCAGGCCTTCCGCACCGAAACGGCGGTCGCCGATAATGGCTACATCTACGAGACGTGCCTTCGCGCCGGCACTTTTCTTGTCGACTGGATGGCGCGCGAGATGCTTGGCGTCGATCTGCATGGCGCAAGCGATGCCCTGGAGGCGCTCGAGGCCGAAGCCGCTGCCAGCCCGATCGGCGCAGGCGGCATAATGCTCCTGCCCTACTGGCAGGGCGTCATGGACCCACACTGGGACAGTGCGGCCCGTGGTGTGATTGCCGGGCTTTCGGGCTCGAGCCGCCGCGGCGACATCTATCGCGCCGTGCTGGAAGGCATAGCGCTGCATCAGGCCGCGACAAGTCAGCGGGCGGCTGCGGCTGCCGCCCAGACTATCGACCAGTTCATAGCCATCGGCGGAGGAGCGAAGTCCGACCTGTGGATGCAGATTCTGGCGGATGCACTCGGCCGTCCCGTAAAACGTTCGACGACCGTCGAAGCCTCCTCGCTAGGCGCGGCGATGGCGGCGGCAAAGGGGATGGGCTGGTTTTCCACCATCGCCGAAGCGTCGCTCGCAATGGCCAGCGAGCCGGCCAAAACCTTCGAACCGGACACGAAACGGGCCGCGCTCTACGCCGAACTTCTTGCGATCCATGCCGATCTTTGGCCAACGCTTGCAGCCTGGAACCAGCGCCTCGCGGCCTTCATGGAGGCCGATCATGGCTGAAACGACCAACTGGAACGCGTTGATCGAGGACGTTGTAGCTGGACGCTGGACAGATCCCAAGACAGGCGCGGCCGCGGTCTTGCCGTTCCAGACGATCGAATTGCTGGAGACGACGGAAGGCCGCGAGGCGGATCTCGTTGCGCCGCTGAAGCTAGGCAGCCGCATCGCCGTGGTCTCCGATATCAACACCGTCGATGTGATGGGCAGGCGCGTCGCGAAGGCGCTGCGTGCCATCGCCGACATCGATGAAATCGTGCTGCCTGACGGCCTCGACTGTGATGAGGCGACGATCCAGGTGGTCAGGGAGAAGACACGTCACGCCGAAGGGGTCGTGGCCGTCGGGTCGGGCGTCCTCAATGACAGCTGCAAGCATGCAACCTTCCTCGACGAGCGACCCTATGCCGTCTTCGGCACGGCCGCCTCGATGAATGGCTACGGCGCCTCGACAGCGTCGGTGACCTTGGCCTCCGGGCTCAAGATCTCGCTGCCCTCACACGCCCCCAGGGGCATCTTCCTGGATCTTGGCGTGTCGGCCGCAGCGCCCGCCTGGCTCAGCGCCGCCGGGCTTGGCGACAGCCTCTGCCGCTCCACGGCCCAGATCGACTGGTGGGCTTCGCATCGGCTGTTCGACACTTACTATTCCGAGGTGCCCTACCAGCTGCAGGCGGGCGATGAGGAGCCGATGCTGGCCCATGCGCCTGGCCTTGCCAGGCATGACGTCACCGCTGTCGGGCATCTCCAGCGCGTCCTGACGCTGTGCTCGATGGGCGTGTGCTTTGCCGGCGTTTCCCATCCCGGGTCCATGGGAGAGCACCAGATTTCCCATTGGGTCGACATGTTCGCGGGAGAGCGTCATCCCGGCACCACGCACGGCCAGCAGGTGGGGGTTGCCTCGTTGGTCATGGCGCGGCTGCAAGCGCGGCTGCTGGACATGGAAAAGCCGCCGCAGGTGAAGCCGACCGCCATCGACGAGGCGGCGATGCTGGCCCGTTATGGCGCGCAACTTGGACCACTTTGCATTGCCGAGATGAAGAAGACGGCACTCGACGCCAGCCAGTCGGAAATCTTCAACCGCAGGCTTGCGGAAATCTGGCCGGCGCTGCGCCAGGAGGTTCGGCCGATGGCAATGCCGGTCGCCCGCATGGAGGCAGCACTCAAGGCTGCGGGAGGGCCGGTCACCGGCGCGGAACTAGACCTGCCGCGCGCGCTTTGGCACGACGCCATTCGCTATTCGCGAGAAATCCGCGGCCGATGGTCCTTTGTCAACCTGGCCGCCGATGCGGGACTCTTGGAAGAGTTTCTGGAGAGCGAATGGTGAGAGCGCATCCGATCGCCAATCGCTCGCATGGCGAAAATGAGATCCAACCGGCAAGGGCAATCGAAGGGTAGCAATTTATGGCGTCTGTCACCATCAGCAACATAAAGAAGGACTATGGCGCCCTCTCGATTATCGATGGACTCGATCTCTCGATCGAGGATGGCCAGTTCGTCGTTCTGCTGGGGCCGTCCGGCTGCGGCAAGTCCACTCTGTTGCGCATGATAGCCGGTCTCGAGCCCATCACGTCCGGTGAGATCGCCATAGGCGACAGGGTCGTCAACATGCTCCATCCCAAAGACCGCAATATCGCGATGGTCTTCCAGAATTACGCGCTTTACGCGCACATGACCGTCTTCGACAACATGGCCTTTTCCATGCAGTTGAAGAAGCGCCCCAACGAAGAAATCAAACAGAAGGTCGGGTGGGCGGCGTCGATCCTCAACCTGACACCCTATCTGGAACGGTATCCCCGCCAGCTTTCGGGCGGCCAGCGGCAGCGCGTCGCCATGGGTCGCGCCATCGTGCGGGACCCAACTGTGTTCCTGTTCGACGAACCGCTGTCCAATCTCGATGCCAAGCTGCGGGTGCAGATGCGCACCGAAATCAAGGAGCTCCACCAGCGGCTGAAGACCACCACCGTCTATGTCACGCATGACCAGATCGAGGCCATGACCATGGCCGATGTCATCGTCATTATGCGCGACGGCCATATCGAGCAGATCGGGCGCCCGCTCGATGTCTACGATCGCCCGGCAAACCTCTTCGTCGCCTCCTTCATCGGCTCGCCCGCAATGAACATGTTCCATGGCGAGGTGGCTTCCGAGCGCGACGCCTGGGTGGTGCGGACCGACGAGCTATCCCTCCCGCTGCCGCCAGGGGCTGCGGTCCGGCCCGGCCAAAAGGTGATCTACGGCATTCGCCCCGAACATCTTCGACCAGTGGCCGACGGGCGCGGCATTCCGGCGAGGATTACGGTTGTCGAGCCGACTGGCCCCGAAATCCACATCTTTGCCAGCATGGGCAACGCCGCAATCTGCTCGGTGCTGCACGACCGTATGGAAGTCTCTCCTGGAACTGTGATCCATCTGGAGCCGGCGCCTGAGCGAATCCACCTGTTCGACCAGGGCAGTGGCGAGCGGCTGGACAAGGGAAGAAGCTGAATGGCGCGGATCATCATCCTCGGCGCCGGCGTCATGGGCTCTGCCATGACGCTTCCGGCCGCTCACGCTGGTAACCGCATCACTCTTGTCGGGACGCATCTCGATGGGGAGATCGTCGGCTCGGTGGCCAGCACAAGTCATCACCCACGCCTCAACATCGCTCTGCCTGATGTGGTAACCGCCTGTTCCTGGACCGAATTCGCTGCGGCGATGAACGATGGACCCGATCTGCTTGTACTCGGCGTCTCGTCGGCCGGCATTCCTTGGGCGATCGACCGCATTGCAGAAAGCATCAAGTCGCCCGTGCCGATACTGATGATTACGAAAGGGCTTGCGGCAAGCGACGAAGGCGTGGAAATCCTGCCACATCTGCTTGCCCGCGAGATCGAGCAACGCACTGGCTTGTCGGTCCCGGTGATGGCCGTCGGCGGACCGTGCATTGCCGGCGAACTGGCGGCGCAGCGCGACACCTCTGTGATCATGGCCGGGCATGATCCCGACCAGGTCGCCGCGGCGTCCCGCATTCTGCGCGCGCCTTTCTATCATGCGCGATCGTCACCCGATCTCGTTGGGGTCGAGATCTGCGCCGCTTTCAAGAATTTCTACACACTCGCCGTTGGGGCTCCCGTCGGGCTGCTCGAGCGCGACGGCAAGGCGCCCAATGGCGCACTCATGCACAACCTGGCCTCGTCACTTTTCTCGCAGTCCCTCGCCGAGATGGCGATTCTGGTCGAAGCCCTGGGTGGAAAGGTCGAAACAGTGCTGGGGCTGGCCGGCTCCGGCGATCTTTACGTGACCTGCCAGGCGGGCCGTAACGGTCGCATGGGGCGCCTGCTCGGCCGCGGCCTGCCCTATTCCGTGGCGAAGCGCGAACATATGAGTTCAGACACGGTCGAGGGCGCGCAACTGGCGCTGGACCTTGGTCCGACTTTGAAGAATATGATGGCCCGGGGTGTACTTCCCCACGATCGCCTGCCGCTGACGAGCGCCATCATCGACGCAATTTGCCATGATGCTCCGCTGGTTTTGTCCTTCGACCGCTATCATCGAGGCTAGCGGAGCCGGGAAACTCGATTGATGCCTCATATCGATGAGCACATGGCTCCGCCGAGCCGCTCTGGACCCGCTGCCGCGGAGTGGACAGGATGATCTGATGGAGAAACCAGCGCGAAAGAAACGCGATGGCCGCCAAGCCGTAACGAGTTCCGTCACGGCCGATCGCGAGGAAGGGCTGCTCGTACGCGCCGCCTGGCTTGCTTATGTCGGTGACCTGACGCAAGCACAAATCGCCAAGTCTCTTGGCCTGACACGCCTTCGCGTCAACCGGATGCTGGCGCATGCCCGTCAGCGCGGGATCGTTCAGATTCGCATCAATTCCAAGGTGGCGAACTGCATCGAGTTGGAGCACCGGCTGCGGGACGCCTATGGCGTTTCCGACCCAATCGTGGTTCCGACACCGCCCGATCCCGCCCTGGTGCCACAGGTGATCGCAGCCGCTGCCGGTGAAGCCCTGTCGCATAGAATCCGTGACGGGATATCGGTGGGCGTGGGATGGGGACGGACGCTCCAGCTTAGTCTGCGCTCAGTGACCGTACGCCCCGTCAGAGGGATGTCGGTCGTTTCCCTGCTCGGCGGGCTCACGCGTGGATCGGCGATCAACATCTATGAAATCGCCTCGCGGCTCGCGGCGCTTTTCGACGCGGAATGCTTCTACATCGCAGCACCGGTGTTCACGGATACGGAGGCCACGCGCGATCTGCTTATGCGCCAGTCCATTCTGGAAGACGCCTTCACCCATGCCCGCGACGTTGACGCCGCTTTCGTTTCGGTGGGCGCGGTGCACAAGGACGCCACCATCTTTCGGATCGGACTGGTAGGAGACGATGATCTCAGATCGCTCCAAAAAGCCGGAGCCGTCGGCGATATCTGCGGCCACTGGATCGGCGCCGACGGACAACTCGTCGATCACCCGCTAAACAGCCGAGTCATCGGCCTCGCCCCCGAACATCTGCGCGACATCGACACTGTGATCCTGCCCTCCGGCGGCCTCGACAAGGTTCCGGTGCTGCGCGCCGTGTTGCGTCTGGGAGTCGTCGATGTGCTGATCACCGACGAGAAAACCGCCGAGGCGATCCTTGCGGAAAAGCCGTAGCCCAGACTGACCTCTACCAGCCGAGCGGCTCGCGAGTGACCGCTTCTTCGCGTCACAGAACCTCGTGGATTTCCTCGATCGAAGTCTCGCCGATCCGCTTGTCGAGAACGATCTCGCCGCGCGCCATCGCCACGACCCGGTCACAGCATTCGAAAACATGATGCATGTTGTGGCTGATGAAGACGCTGGTGATGTTCTGGGCCTTGAGGGCGCGAACGAAGCCGATCACCTTTCGCGTCTCCTTCACCGAGAGATGATTGGTCGGCTCGTCGAGGATCATGACTTTCGACTTGAAGTGCATGGCCCGGGCGATCGCCACGCCTTGGCGCTGGCCGCCCGACAGTTCGCCGACCAGCGCGTCGGGCGACCTCAGATGCAGATCGACATCGGCGATCGCCTTGACGCTTTCGTCACGCATGCGCTTCTGGTCCAGGATGCCGATGCCGAAAACCGAGCCCTTCACCGGCTCGCGCCCGATGAAGACGTTGCGGGCGATGGTCATGGTCGGGACCATCGAATTGTACTGGTAGATCGTCTCGATGCCGCGATCCATGGCGTCGCGCGGGTTAGAGAATCGGACCGGTTCGCCTTCGATCCTGATCTCGCCGCCGTCGGGCTTTTGGGTGCCTGACAGGATGTTGATCAGCGTCGATTTGCCGGCGCCGTTGTCGCCGACGAGGCCCAGCGCCTCGTCTGGGTAGATGTCGAGAGTGACGTTCTTCAAGGCGTGGACGCCGGAATACCATTTCTGGAGTCCCTTGATCGCGATGATGGGTGCCGCCATGATCAGGTCTCCACCTTCATCGCCCTGCCCCGCTTTCGAAGCCAGGCGTTCACGACGACCGCGAAGATAGTCAGGAAGCCGATTGCCATCTTGAACCAGTTGGCGTCAACCTGGCTCAGCACCAGTCCGTTGTCGATGACGCGGATCAGGGCAGCCCCGATGATGCCGCCGAAGATGGTGCCAATGCCGCCAGTCAGCGAGGCGCCACCGATGACGGCAGCCGACACGGCTTGCAACTCCAGCCCCTCGCCGATCGAAGGCAGCGGCGCGCCAAGCCGCATCACCTGAATGGTGCCGGCAAAGCCGGCGAGCACCGAACATATCATGAAGCAGGCGACCTTCACCCGGGCCGTCGGGATGCCCATCGATTGCGCGGCGGGCAGAAAGCCGCCGGTGGCGCGCACCCAGTTGCCGAAATTCGTGCGCGACAGAAGCACCGTCACCAGGATTGCCACGGCGAGAAACCAGAAGAACGACATGCGAAAGAGGTCGCCCGGCCCCACATAGATCGTAAACAGCCATTTCGGCAGAGCGTTGGCCGGGATGACAGGAGGGAAGCCACCGGAGATTACCACCGTCAGCGAACGCGCGATGAACAGCATGCCAAGCGTGGTGATGAAACTTGGTATCGCGAAACGAATCGTTATGAACCCGTTGAAGAAGCCAATCAGGGCGGCGATCGCGAGCCCGGCGGCAAAGGCCGGCGCGAACGGCACGCCTGCCGCCAGCATCACCGCCATGGTCATCGGGGTCAGCGCAAATACCGAGCCTACCGAAAGATCAAACTCGCCGCATATCATCAGCAGGGTCACGCCGATCGCGACCAGCCCCATTTCGGGCAGCAGCCCGAGCATTCCGCGCACGTTCTGTGTGTTCAGAAATACGCCGTTCGAGCGAATCTGAAAGACGAGGAGGAGGAGGAGCAGGAACACGACCGCCGCAAGCTCCGGCTTCTCCAGATAAATCTTCATCAAGCGCTTCATCATTCGCTCCGGCTTGGGATTGTTTGCGCTGGCTTGTCGCATCGGCAAGGGGATGGCCGCAGTCTGTCTGCTACCGCCCCTGACAAGGGAGATGCCGTTGGAGGATGGGACGGAGCCGACGCCCAAGGCCGTGCTGCCTGGCCCTCCCCTTGCCCTCTCCGCGTAAGAACGAGGAGAGGACGCCGGCTTCGCGCCTACCGCACGCCTTGTGCGGCCAGTTCCTTGAGCTTCGGCACGTCTTCCTTGACGATGATGCCCTTGCCGGTGTCGATGTCTGCCGGCAGCAGACCGACGTTCTTGGCGAGATAAGCTTCCATCACCGGCATGAAGCCCTGCATGTAGGGCTGCTGGTCGACCTGGACCTGGATGTAACCCGCTTCCATCTGTTGCAGGACTTCCGAGACGATGTCGAAGCCGCCCATCAGCACCTTGCCCGGCTCGATGCCGCGATCGATCAGGACCTGGGCCACGTAGGCATGCCAAAGGCCGGTGTCGAAATACACCGTGGTGTCCGGGTGGGCAGACAGATAGGCGCCAACACGATCGGCGACGACGGCGCCATCTGTGCCGGTGTCGAGCCGTTCAATGACCACTTCGCGTCCGGCATTCGCGGCCTTGTATTCCTCAAGGAACTTCATGACGCCGGCAGCGCGCTGTTCCGACCAGTTCTGACCGGGCGCGGAGACGCCGACGAGCGCCCTGATCTTGCCTTCCTTGGGGAAGAACTCGGACATCTTCTTGCCGAGTTCGTAGCCGGCGGGAATGAAGCCCTGGCCGATGAAAGCCTGGCGGGCATTGCCAGCTGCACCCTCGGTGTCGTCGACGTTGGACGCGATGACCGTGACGCCGGCAGCGCGGGCGTCGGCGATGATCTGGTCGAAGGCATTGTTGTCGACGATCGAGGTGATCAGCGCGTCCGGTTTTGCCGCGAGTGCCGCCTGCATGTTGGCCGATTGTTGCTCGATCGAGCCTTCGGTCTGCGTGAAGACCATCTGGCAATTGGCCTGGATCTTGGCGCAGGCGTCGTCAAAGCCCTTCTTCACCGCCTGCCAGAACGGGTTCGACGCCGACGAATGATGCGTGAAGACGATGTTCATCGGCTCCTGTGCGCGTGAGCCGATTGCCGAGCCACCAGCCAGTACTGCTGCCAAGGCTGCCGAGATAAGTAGCTTCTTCATGGTTCTCCTCCTCCGTAGAAAGCTGCTTCAGGTTCATTTTCAGAGAGTAGATGCGTCGCTCACCCGTCGAAGCGCCGTGAAGGCGCGATCGATCTCCGGGTTCAGTTCCATGCCGAGGCCCGGTCCGGGGGGCACGGTGATCATGCCGTTCTTCACCTGCGGCAAAGCGGTCACAAGGTCGCGGTACCAGGTCTTGTAAAAGGCCCTGACACTCTCCTGGACAAGCGCGTTCGGCGCATTCAGCGACAGGTGGGTCGATGCGCCGAGCACCACTGGACCGGTGCAGTCGTGTGGCGCGACCGGCAGGTGCCATGCTTCAGCCATGGCAGCGATCTTGCGCGCCTCCGAGAGCCCGCCGCACCAGCTGATATCAAGCATGATGACACCGGCCGCTCCGGTTTCGAGAAGGTCGCGGAAGGCCCACCGGGAACCGAGCGTTTCCGAAGCCGATATCGGCGCCAGCGAAGCCTCGGCATAGCGTTTCAGGCTGGACAGGCTGTCCATCCTGATTGGATCTTCGTGCCAGAAGGTCTTGTGGGGGGCAAGCTCGCGAGCGATCTGCATGGCCGGCAGCAGCTGCCACATTGAATGGAATTCAACCATGATGTCCATCTTGTCGCCGACCGCATTGCGGATTTTCTCGAACGGCGCCAGCGCGGAATTCAAGTCGGGTTGCGATATATACTGGCCGCGCGTTTTCTCGGCGGCCATGTCGAAGGGCCAGATCTTCATGGCCGTGATACCTTCCTCCAACAACGAATGCGCCAGTTCGTCGGCGCGGTGAAGGAAGCCGTTCAGATCATCATAGGCGTCGCCGGGCTTGTCGAGCCCGTAGTTGGCAGTCGTCTGCCCGGTGGCCTTCTTGATGTATTCGGTTCCGGCACAGGTGTTGTAGGTCCTGATCTCGTGCCTGGTGAACCCGCCGAGGAGTTGTGCGATCGGCTGACCCGTCGCCTTTCCGAACAGATCCCAAAGCGCGATATCGAAAGCGGAATTGCCCCTGACTTCCGCGCCCGTCGATCGGAAACCGAGATAGCCGACGAGGTCGGCGGCAAGCAGGTCGATCTGCAAGGGGTCGCGCCCGATCACGCACGGCGCGACATATTCGTGCAGATAGGTCTCGACGGTTTCAGCCATGAAAAAGGTCTCGCCGAGTCCGACGAGGCCTTCGTCCGTGTGAACCAGGACCCACAGAAGGTTCGGCCGCTCCTTCAGCCGCAGCGTTTCCAGTTTCGTGATCTTCATTGCGCCCCTGCTCCTCAGGCGATGCCGGCCGCCAGCAGGGCCTTGACGCTCTCGTCAAAATGCCTCGCCATCAGGTCACGCGCCGACTGGGGATCACCGGTCTCGATTGCTTCGGCGAGGTCGATATGGATCTGGATCATCGCCAACTGCTCGGCATCCGAAGGGCGGGTCCGCCAGCCGATCGGCCAGGTCTGGCGCGATACGCGCTCGAACGCGCCGACGATGAGGCTGAAAACCGGATTCTTCGCAGCCTTGGCGATTTCGAGGTGAAAGGCGAGATCGTGCTCCATGACCTGTTCCGGCCGCTGGAAATTCTCGCGCATGGCGAGCGCGTGCGTCCTGATCCTTTCCACTTCGTCGGCGGTTCTGCGCAAGGCCGCCAGCATGGCAGTGCGGGTCTCAATCGTGCGGCGCACGTCGTAGATTTGCTGCACCGTGATCTGCTCGGTGTGGACGCCATGCTCGATCACCAGTGACATGGCGCCATAATCCAGCTCGGCGACGGTAGCCCGTCTGCCCGCCCTCAGGTCGATAAGCCGCATGGCGGCGAGCGAGCTGAAGGCCTCGCGAACCACGGTACGCGAGACGCTCAATTGTCTCGAAAGCGCGGCCTCGCTGGGCAGCCGGTCGCCGGGCCCGAGCTCATGCGCGCGGATATGGCGCGTGATCTCGCCGATCGTATTGCTGACCAGGCTCGCTGCGTCGGAATGTTTTGCGGATACGGCCGTGCTCACGCAATCTCCAGTTCAGGAGTGGGCAAACCTGTATGGCAGGTTTTCCAGATATGTTGATAGTACACAGGAAAGCTGTAAGTCAATCGAGTCTTCGCCGGGAGACCCTCGGCATCATCGCCGGGGAGATCGATGACCACAGGCTTGCATGAGCGATGCTGTTGACTCGACCGGGTGCGGGAGCCTGCGTGGTCGAACAGCGATCATCGCGCTTGGGTAGGGCAGACATTCTCGTCGTGAACACTGGCGGGCGGCCGACCATGCCGCCCGAAAATATCTCGACGGACGATTCACTGCTATTTCGATCGACGCACCCCATATGAGCGGAAAGAGTGTCACTTGAGGACTTGCCTATGCTGATTTCGCGTTGGGGACGGTTTGCAGTTTTGTTTGCGGGGTTGTTCCTGGCATTTTCCCTGGTCGCTGTGGATCACGCCGATGCGCGCCGTGGCGGCAGCTTCGGCAGTCGCGGCATGCGCACTTTCCAGCCGGTCCCGCCGACCAGAGTTGCGCCGCAACCGGCCGCACCGGTCGAGCGCTCGATGTCGCCCAATGCGGCCGCGAACAATGCGGCCCGTCAGCCGCAGGCATTCCAGCGCCCGGGCCTCTTCAACGGCCTCGGCGGATCGATGATGCGTGGGCTGCTTCTCGGCGGTTTGATCGGCGTTCTTCTGGGTCATGGGTTCGGCGGCTTGGCCGGCATGTTGGGTCTTTTGCTCCAAGTACTGCTGTTCGGCGGCGCGATCATGCTGGCGATCCGTTTTTTCCGCTCGCAGGCGGCGCAAAGCCCAGCGTCCGTTACGGCTGGTGCCTCGCGGGGCACCGGGACCTTTGCGCGAAACGCAGCAGCGCGGCACGAGCCGAGCAACGGCCCGACTTCCTCCATTACCGGCATCGGGTCAGGATTTGGCGGAACGAGCCAAGCCAACGCTTCCGATGAGATCACACTCACCCAAACCGACCTCGACACGTTCCAGCAACGGCTGACGGAAGTTCAGGAGGCATTCGGGCGCGAAGATCATGCTGCATTGCGCCGGTTGGTGACACCCGAGATGGTGTCCTATCTGTCCGAGGAACTTGCCGACAATGCCAAAAAGGGCGTCAGGAACGACGTGTCGGACGTCAGCCTGCTGGAGGCCGATATTGCGGAAAGTTGGCGGGAGGGTGATCGCGACTACGCGACGGCTGCTTTGCGCTATGAGTCTCGCGACGTGACCCGCGACCGCATCAGCGGCAAGATCGTTGAGAGCGGGGCCGATCAGCCGACGGAGACGGCCGAACTGTGGACCTTTACGCGGCAGAACGGCGGTGACTGGAAGCTTGCCGCAATACAGCAGCCTGGCTGATGTGCTTGCCTTCGTTGAGATCTCTGCCCAGAGGTTGTTCAGGCTTCGCGCTACCACTCGAAGACCAGCGCCCTTTCCGCGCTTGATCAATCCGTCACGGACTGATGCGGTAGCTCACCAGCGCGCGCCGGCGTCGGCCGGTCGGTCAATCGAGTCTTTAGCACGTCGATGAGGCTGATTGTGATGGCGATCACCGCAGGTCCGAGGACAAGGCCGGATGCTCCGAACAAGACGATGCCGCCGACCGCGCCGATAAAGGCCACCACCGTGTGGAGGCGCAACCGATTCCCGACAAGCATCGGATAGAGCAGATTGTCGATGCCGCCGACGATGACGCCGCCCCAGACGGTCAATATCGCCGCGCTGGCCCAAGCTCCCTCCAGTGCGAGATAGACCGCTGCGGGCACCCAGATCACAAACGCCCCGAGCACGGGCACGATGGCAAGAAGTCCCATGACAAGGCCCCAAAAGACTGGCGTCGGCAGGCCGAGCCACCAGAACATCAGGCCACCCAATGTTCCCTGGACGGCGGCGACGAACACGGTGCCGAGCAGTGTTGCATGGACGGTCTCCGCAAAGCGAGACAAGATGTAGGCTTTCTCCGGAGCGCGCAGGGGCGAAAGGCCCGCGACGGCTTGCAGGCCATGTTGGCGGTCGAGCAGAAAATAGAACAGAAGATAAAATGTCAGGCCGAACATCGCGACTTGATAGATGGAGCCACGCAATAGCGATGTGCTTTGTCCCGTCAGCCATTGCACGAATGCGGCGACTGAGCCGGCCGGATCGAATTGGTTCTCGATCCATTGGGCAATGGCCGAAAGCGTGGGATAGCCAGACATGAAGCCGACTGCGTCCCAACCGCGGATGACCTCCTCCAGATAAGTCGCTCCGTTTACCGCCTCGCGAACGAGCTGTTGTGCGACGAGCGCCAGCGGCAGGCCGACGGCGATCGCCGCGACGCTTACCGATATCAGCGCTGCCAGGTTTCGATTTCCGACCCGTCTCTCAACCCACCGGTGAGCCGGAGACAGAATAATTGCCAGGACGAGCGCCCAGGTCAATGCCGGCAAAAAAGGCCACGCCAGCAGATAACAGACATATAGACCGATCGCCGTCGCTGCCAGGACGCCGAGCAATTTCAATTGTTTCACATCCGGCATCTGTTTCAGATCGGGCATCTCTCGCTGTCTCACAAGCCCAGCGAGCCTAATGGTTTTCCCGAAGAAAAGGCCGGTTGCCGTACCCTTACGGTCAGGCTGCCGCTGAGGCGCTTCGAGTGACCTTCAGGGGATTTTGACGGCATGCAAATCGAACCTGATATCGCTCGCCTGCGCTTTGACGGCCTTTCAGCCCGTCTTTGACAGGCAGATGGGGGCTTGAACAAAAGCGACGACAGGAAAACGCTTCAGAATTCCCACGGAGATGTCAGAACGAGTCCTGCCGTCTCGAAGTCAGTCAGATTGCGCGTGGCGAGGCGGCCCCCGTTTACTCGAGCGATCGCCGCGATCATGCCATCGGGTGCCGACATGCCGCGTCCCTGGCGAGCAGCAGCATCCATAATTTCCCCATAAACCAGCGCAGCCTCTTCTGTCAGACCGAAGATGCGGTCTGCGAAACGCCGGCGCCAGTCCGACAACCCTTGCTCCAGCCGTTCGGCACGTTGATCCGGTCTTATCTTCTGGATGCCGAACGCGATCTCGGCAATCGTCACGGTTGGAAGCGCGAGTTCGGCATCGTATCGGATCAGCCAGGCAATGACTGCCTCGTCTGGGGTCTTTTTCAACGTTTCGGAAACGACGTTCGTATCGACAAAGATCAAAGCTCGACGCCTCGATTCGGCCGGCGACTCTCACGGATCACCGCCTCAAGGTCGATGTCTGTGCCGGATTGCGCTGAAAGCCGCGGGTAGAAGGCAGAAGCAGGCTCACGACCGGCCTCGCGGACCTCGTAAGATTCGAGGGCGCGCTCGACCACCTCCGCAATCGAGCGGTTTTCACGACGGGCAAGCCGGTGTGCAAGATCACGCGCCTTGGCGCTGCGGACTGAGAGTTGTGGCTCGGCCATATCGGACTCCTTGGCACCCATGTATAGGCTCATTTCGCCTGCTAGCAAGATGGCATCTGATGGCTTGATGTCAAAACCGATGTTGCAGCGAGTTGCGGCTGCGCAGAAATAGGAGATAAAATGTCAGGCCCAGCGTCGGTTGCCGTACGGGTTGTGGTGCTGTCAGGATGGCGAAACCAGAAGGCGTTGGGTGCCTAGGCAAAGCCAAAGCGCGATTCAGGGGTTTTGCAGCCTATCAAACCGCTCGCTGGGGCTTCAATGGCGGCTATCAAGGCGGAAAGTTCGTCAATGACTGGCCCTAACGGCTTGCGACCGAACCCGATGGACCAGTGCCGAGCGACAAACGGCATAGACGCATTCTCCGAACCAATCGAGCGGGCCACATGCTTTGGGCGCGCGCTGTTGGCTCGCGCTCCTGTTTCAACGATGTCGCCGAGGCGCGCGATCCGGCCCGTCATCCAAACCTGCCAGCGAATAGCTCGTGCTTCGCCCGCCGGCTTCATCTCTCACGAGTATCCCTTGCGCCAGGAGATCATTGATATCGCGCAAGGCCGTGTCAGGTGAGGTCTTGGTCAGCACTGCCCATTTCGAGGAGGTGAGCTTGCCTTCGAAGCCGTCCAGGAGCCGATTGACGACGTTGCGCTGGCGTTCGCTTAGAGGTCGTTGGACCATCTCCTCCCAAAAACGGGCCTTTCGCAGCACATTGGCCAAAATCTCCTCGGCCCCGCTGAAGGCGCGGTCGAGACAGCTTAGAAACCATTGCAGCCAAGGGGTGATGTCGAGAGTGCCCTTCTGCGTCCGTTCAAGGATGGCGTAGTAGTCCTTCCGCTCCGCCCGGATTTGCGCGGACATGCTATAGAACCGCTGAGCGCTGCCCTCCGATCGCGCCAACATCATGTCGGCGATCGCGCGGGCGATACGGCCGTTGCCATCCTCGAAGGGATGGATGGTGACGAACCATAGATGGGCGACCCCCGCCTTCAGAACGGGATCAAGCGGCGCGTAACCGTTGAACCAGTCGATGAACGCGGCCATTTCAAGCTTAAGCCGGGCCGCTGCTGGAGCTTCATAGTGGACTTTCTCCCGACCGGTGGGACCTGAGACGACCTGCATCGGACCAGAGGCTTCATGCCGCCACGCACCGACGATAATCTTCGTCATGCCGCTGCGACCCGTCGGAAACAGGGCCGCATGCCAGGCGAACAACCGCTCATCCGTAAGTAGCGCCTGATAGTTCTGAGTTGCGTCGAGCATCATCTCGACCACGCCCTCGACATCGCGGTCGACCCGCGCCAGTGCGCCAATATCCATGCCCAGTCGGCGGGCGATGGAAGACCGCACCTGTTCCTTGTCGAGAATTTCACCCTCTATTTCGCTGGATTTGAGAACGTCCTCCGTTAGGGTCTGAAGCACCGCCTCGGCACGCAATTCGAAGCCTAGCGCCTCCATCCGTCCCAGCAGCCGGCCCTGCCGATGGCGCACCGTCGCCAGTTGATCGGCAAGGTCCTGGCTGCGCCACTCGAACTGCGGCCAGTTTTCAAGCTCATAGATATAGGTCGCCATATTCTCCGCACTCGTTGCGTCGAATATGGGCTCCAATCGTCGTATATGCAAGATCATTTGCCGCAATTTCTGCGGTGAATAGACCACCTAAACACCGCATGGTCACGGCTTATTATTCCCCATTGTCAGCTTCTTCTCTCAAAGACCTCCCATTTTGACGCTATATCTCGTCAGGTTATGAGGCATTTTGCGATTAGGCAGTGAGAATGGCACTGGTCCAGTACTCCGACAATGGCTTCTTCGCTCCGCGCACGATTGCCGATCCTTTCGCACGACGAGCGACGAACCCGGCCGAACTGCCGGGCTGGGCAAGGATGCCGACCAGCACAAGCTGCGCGTCCGGTCGGGCAAGACCCGGTGCCATCTTCGGCTAAACCCATGGCTCACAGCGGGGGCCGCCAAGGCCAATTCACGCTCCAGGGCAGCGTTGGCGACAAGAAGCGCCTTTGCTGCTTCTCTGGCCCACCACGGGCCGCGAGGGCTTCGTCCGCCGCAAGCTCCCAGTCGGCTGCAGGATCAAGTTGCTGTTGCTGCGACCTATCGATTTGGTCGCCCATGGCTATCAGCCCAACACTACCGGCGTGTCGTCATAGCTGTTGGCGACACCGGTCAGGCCGGGAACAGGGATGACCGTGCCATGTCGAAGGCATCATAGTCTGCAAAGCAGATTGGGACCCAGTTCGCAACCCCATCAGGGCCAGCAGCGTCGAATGGCTGCATCTACAGGCCGGACAGACGACTGCACCCGACCAACGCGCCACAACAGAGGACATCGCAGGTGCCGACGCCATGAGCGGCGCTGCGCCATCACCCGACATCGCAAATCGACCTTAGGCTCTTGTTGTCAAGGTAGAGAGCTGGTCAGTGTCGTAACGGTTCCGCAAGTCTGCAAGCGCTTTCGGATTCGGAGGGCCGTGCGCAGCGAGCCTGGCAAGCTCTTCAAAATAGTGTTCGTGTCCAGGCGGAGAGACGGTCATCAGCACCCGCGCCAGCTCTTCGCTGACATTGGTGATGTTGTGCGGAATGCCCGGTGGAATGAACAGGTAGGTGCCCCCGGTCGCGCGGATCGTCTTGTCCCCAACATGCCAGACGCATTCGCCCTCAAGAAGGTAGAAGGTTTCCTCCTGCACGCGATGAACATGAAGGCCGGTAGCGAACCCGCTCGGGATCGTCCAGTCGAACATGCTCGTGTGTTTCGTATCCTTGCCGGTGACAAGGAACACCATCGGATAGCCACGTAGCATGACCCCCTTATTCTGGTCGGGCATGCGAATGACGGGAGCGACGCTCATCTGATCCTCCATTGGCTCGGCGCTTCTTCCGCAAGCACCGGCTCAGGTTGCCCTCGCCATTTCGACAAGTCGTGAAGCGGCTCCGAAATCGTTGCGAAAAATTCACAAACGGTATCTTCTTCGGGAATGGCGACAACTCTTGCGTTTGGCGCGCATAACTTGACCATCGCTCCGGTGGCTAACCATTACGTCGCTGCAGATAGCGATACCCTGGCCCGCAGCGACCGCGTCGACCGCATGCGGTTCCTCGCGAAAGCTCAGATTGTTGCTGTCCCGGATGTCGAGATCGATAGAGCGGGCAACGCCAGATATCGCGACCAGGTTGGCGCCGCGCGATCACGGTTTATCCAATCAAAATGGATGAGCGGCTAGCTTGGATGCTTTCGGAACGATCCGTGGTCGTGTCGGCTATGCCTTCGACCGCTGGCTACCGTACGTCCGCTGGCGTTGCGATGGGGAAGTGAAGATTGATGAGCACATCTTTGGAGCGAGCGAGAGCAAGTTTCAGACATGCTATGCAGCCCCGCGCACGGCCGATTGCGACCGCGCGCCTGACGGCGGCGGGATGATGAAGCTGTCGACCTCGTCCCCGGAAGGCATGCCGGAAATGTCCATGGCGAACTCAATGAGAAATTAAGCGCTGTGTAAGGGCATCCGTCATTTTCATCTGTGGCCCGGCCCCGCCCAAGCACACGAGGCGTGCCAACTCGAAGCCTTGGCAATCAATTGCTTCGACCAAACGTTGCGAATACCTGACGCCCGATTTCCTTCTTCTAGTTTGGCGTTTTCCGGGCAGAACTCTACCGGGCGCAGGCGTTTTTCACCATGAGCGCCGTCAGGTGCGAGCATCTCGACTGCGGCAAGGATGCCGGATGGGGATTTGCCAAGTCCAGACAGCCATCGCATTGGTCCTGTTTTGAATACCGCGCCGACGGCGATGCATATCTCTGAGGAGCAATTCGAAAATGATCAGTCCGCCAAGGCGACATGGCGAGTACGCGACCGCGAGACGCCATCCCGCTCGCGATGATGCGCGCGGGCCGGCCTTGACGATCGCCAGACCGGCGCCAGACGGCGGGGCGTGGTCGCCGGCGCTCGGCGGCGTCATCGTGGTGAATTTGAGACGCTGTTTCAGCTGCTCCCCGCAAACTGATTTGCGATCGAGACAACTTTACCCGCTGGCGAAACGGACCCTCAATATGCTGCCTCTAGGTTAGTCCCAGCTAAATGAAGGGGGCTTTCATGCGGGTGACCGAACGATTTTGGCGTTCAGAACGCGGCAACCTCGCCGTGGTGTTTGCGTTGGTCTTGCCGGTCGTGCTGTTGGGCGTCGGAGTGGCGATAGACTTTGCGCGCGTGAGCCGAACTGCCCAACAGTTGCAGGAGGGAGCCGACTCCACGGCCCTTCAGTTAGCCGTGGCAAGCGCGAACAGCAGCGATATGACGTCGGAGCAGCGTCAGCAGAACGTTGATACTTTCGCCAGCCCCACCTTTGTGGCCACGCGAAGTCCCTATAGTGGTGACGCCCACCAGACGGTTGGTTCAACCAATCCCACAATTGTCACGGTTCTATTGCACCAACCCCAGGAATTGGCCTTCTCGGCAATCCTTGGCGTCGCTAAACTTGATATTAGCCGAAGCGCAACCGCGATTGCCTATCCGCGATACCCAGTCTGTCTTCTCGTGCTAGATCGGTCCGCCTCGAACGCATGGTCGAATTCGGGGTCTTCGTCGATAAATGGCCAGAAATGCGTTGCGCAGGTGAATTCAAGATCGGGGTCTGCGCTAGCCACGAATGGCGCATCGTCCATCAGAACATTGGTGACGTCAGTCGTCGGCCCCTCCGGGCCGTCTGCCGGCTTCAACCCTCAACCGCTTTTCGATCAGAAAGAGTTGGCAGATCCCATTATCTCCCGAGTGGTCTGGCCAACAGACAATGTCTGCACCTACAATAACCTGGTGATCAAAAACGCCACCGCAAATCTCGTTCCCGGCACTTTTTGTGGAGGGCTCATCCTGTCGGTCGGAGCGGTGGTCAATCTTGCTGCGGGAACGTATGTCATCAGGACGGGAGGGCTTTCGCTCTCCTCTGGCGCGGTTCTCGATGCAGCTGACGGTACCACCATCGTTCTACTCGACGATCAGGCCACCACTACAATGCAGGCCGGCGCCAAGCTACGCCTGACGGCGCCGACCAGCGGTCCGTGGATGGGGATCGCGCTAGCTCAAAAACCCCAAGGCGTGGAGAGAACCTCCACGCTCATTGGCGGTGGCGATACAGATCTAGGCGGTATAGTCTATCTGCCGTCACAAAAGCTTTTTCTTACAGGTGGGGGTGCATTGTCGACGGACAGTAAGCCTCGCATCTTTGTGGTCAACCGGATCGAGATGAACGGCAATGGCTCAATTTATCTTGCTGGCGCAAGTGACTTATTGACAACGAATTCTGCAACGAGACTGATGAATTGAACTTAGCTATAGCCGGCGCGGTGTTGTGGTACAGACTCATTTGAAGTTCGCTTGCTTCCGTGTTGGACGGAGCGGATATCGAAGGCAACGCGGGACCTCGAGTGGTAACGAATTTAGTCAATCAGCGGATTGTATCGGTTGCTTGATTGACCCGCAGCGAAGCGGCTCGTCAGTCCCTGCCTGGTAGTGAAGCACTGTGCCGATCCCGCTGAGTAGACCGTATGTACGAGGTGATGCGCTTGGGACAGCCCGGACCGGGCGATTGGCGCCCGGAGGTCGAGCGGGCTTTCGCCCACGCTGGCGAGAGACGCCGAAGCGCGTTCTCGACGCCGCTCCGGGATGTGGGCCCGAATGCCCGGTTGCAATCTCGGCTGTCGGCCACGCGTAGTTGACGTCCGCGCCGATATGCTTGGGAGCCATGACGTCATATGCCCCGCCATAGTGGCGGCTGACGCCTGAGCGGCAATGTCATGGTCGGTTTCTTCGAGACCAGCCGCATTGTTAGGGTCGCCATGAACAACACATGTCCCTGTGCGCGACGAGCCGCGACCACGCTGCCCTACATCGGGCAACGCCGTCGGGCGGCTTCGCGGCAAGGTCGATCCCGGTTCCGGTCTCGGCTTGCAGGAGGTCAATTGACGACGCCAGCCTTGTCGTACGTGGGGTTCGTGAGAAAGCTTAGCTACGTCAGCGACATTGACATCGAAAATGCGATCACCGAGCGAAACGTGCAAATGTCGCTCCGCTGACGCTTCAAAGCCAAGCCCGCGCGCGTCACCGATAAGAGCTTTAGCTATCGCGTTGGCGGCATCGTCGCGGTGCCTTCGGAACGTCGAATAGCCGCCCACCCATGGCGCTTGCAATCGATCTCGGCGCGGGTTTTCCCTTGTCTCATCGCCTGTCAGCGCCTTGCAAATGAGCGAGACCAAGCTGTCGCGCGCTCGCTCGTGGAGTGCCGCCTTTCGGCCGCCATGCAAGGAAATCATCAACGCTCATCCAATCAGCCGGGTTTGTATCGGCGTCTGGCTGGCTGAATTCCACATACATCCACATACAGATGCAGTTCGTTCGTCAGGAAGACGACCCCTCCACGAGCCTTTGATGTCATTGGCAAGGTTGTAGGCGAGGATGGTCATAGCGGGGCACTCCTTTCGCCGTGGAGCGTGCCTGTCTCACGGGAAAATTCCATCACCAGAAGCAGTATTGACGCTCGCGCTTTCTCACAAATCCAACGTCCACGTGATGCCGAAAGGTGCAGCTAGCTTTTTGTGCATCTCGATGGAACACGGGATCGCCGCGAAAGTTCGGTGCACGCAGCGAATCCTCCCCCTCCAGGTATTGCTGCAGATCGGTATTCCGATCGGCCCGCGCTCCCCGCAAGGCGCGGGCCCTGGGGCTGTGGTGCTCATGCCATCTACTTCGATCCGCAAGATGGAATATGATCGGGATAGAAGAACCCTCTCGGTGTGGTTCGTCGCCAGCGGCAAGCGGTACGAGTTTGAGGGGGTACCGCCAGAAACCTTTGCCGCGTTCCGGGCGGCGTTCGCCAAGGGCCGCTATTTCAACGACCACATCCGCAACAATTTCCGCTACCGTCTGGTTGCGAGCGATAGCGACCCGGGATGACCTGACCTGCCGGCGGCTCAGTCGTCCTATCGCTCCAACCGGCGGTTGGTGGACGCGTTTCCGCTGTGGCGCTTAGGGTTGGTTACGGTCCGCGCTCACCTGGCAAGCCCAACCCCCCGCATCCCCCCGCCTGGTGCAAAGCGTTTGATCGGTCCCGCCGTTCTGGCAGTGCGGCGGGACTTTTTTGCGGTCCAGGTGGAGCATCGGCGCGCGGGGAAGGCGCGGTGCACGCAGCACCTTTTCTCATCCAACGTACGCGGTGGCGCGCTGAAGGGTCTCGACGTCGGTCTGCCGCCGGAGCTCAACTAGCTGGACTATTGCTCGACCGGAAGCGGCTCGTGCTGGGACTCAGCGTGGTGGAAGACCTGTCCAAGATCGCGCGCGTCGAACGTTTGGCCGCAGACTGGGCAGTAGACCAAGTGCTTCGACTCGTCCTCTACCGGCCCGTCATGCGGCCTGCCCTCATAGCCCGTCGCGATGTTGTCGGTTCTAATCCGGGGCAACGACAAGTGCCTTTCGTCGGTTTGGCGGCCTATATTTCTCTACCAACCGGACCTTGTCACGGTCGACCGTGACCAGCGGCCCGAGGTCGATCGTCACGGTGTCCTCGTCGATGCGCGTGACCTCGCCTTTTAGGTCGATTTGCTGGCCTCGGTTCACCTTGGTGTGGTCGATGATGGATGTGGGAAGTCGTCACCTGGGATAGAGACGGCTTACGCAGTCCTCTGTTATCCGCCTTCGAGCCGTGGCAGCACTCGCCACCTGGTCACCAATGCCTATTTCGCGAGCCATGCCATGGATTCTGGTGCGGGCACCGTCTTCTTCAAGAGGCTTCTAATATACGCCCGTCATCCTGAGGCTGACCTAGGACCAGAGTTACAAAAGTTGAACTTCATCGGGGAACACTCCTTCTGTCTGCCTGTTCGATTTGCCAGGCGCATCCCGCGCATTCAGACAGGAGAAAGAACATGAAACGCATCCTTTTGGCTTCGGCCGTACTGGCGGTGTCGGCCGGGCTTTCCTTTGCCCAGACGACCAGCGGAACTTCGAGCGGAACCTCGACCACGACAACCATGCCCAGCACGACGGATCAGGGCACCGGCACGACGAGCGGCGGCACCAACATGTCCGGCGATCAAGGCACCGACACGACCACGACCAGCGGCACCACAAATGCGAACTCGGCCAGAGACTGCGCGCCCGGCCAGCAGACTGGCAGCGCTCAGCAGGCGGCGCCAGGTCAGCAGGACACGACAGCCAAGACCGCCGCGCCGGGCCAGGTGAAAAAGACCGACGAAGGTTGCTGATTGGCACATCGGCAAAGGTTGGAATCACCAGCGTGTGGCTGGCCGGTCTCCCCCGACCACCGGCCAAAATCACTCGGCTGGCGATCAAATTGCCGCCAGCCGAGCATCAGTTGAGGAACCTTTGCGCTTGCTTGTGCTTTCAGTGGGCACGCCGGGCTTCTGTTTGCTTTCGGTCAGATAGATATCCATCTGCTCGCGCATCTTGCCTGAAGGGAGCTGCGGCCGCGCTCAGAGATACGAACCCCTACATCGGACAACGTAGGTGGGGGCTGATCGTTGCGGCCGGTGACGTTGCCCCCAGTTTCTATCCAGTTTTGAGTTCGTTTCCGGCGTGGGTTGTGCCCTGCTGGGCGGGTGAAGCGGCGGGCGCTGGCGCGGGCCTGCGCGTCGCCGAGGTGTCGATGCTGAAGGTCGCCGAAGTGGTAGCGAGCGCATTGCCACGGAAAGGTCGAGGAGCGCTCCTCGCCCATGCGGATCAGTTTATGTCGTGGTATCACCGGCCTAGAAAGACGACTGACAAGGCCTCCCTTTGCCGGCATGATGCAAGCATCAACATCTGAGCCTTCCATGCTCGAATCGCCAAGGGATGTTGAGAATTTCGGATGACCCGTATCGCAACCTTTAACGTCAACGGCGTGAACGGTCGCCTGCCCTTGCTCATCAAGTGGCTGGGTCAGACCGACTATGACATCGTGTGCCTTCAAGAATTGAAGACTTCGGATGAGAAATTTCCCGCGGAGGCCGTCAGGAACGCCGGTTATGGCGCGATCTGGCACGGGCAAAAGTCCTACAACGGTGTAGCTATACTCGCACGGGGAAAGAAGCCCCTGGAGCGTCGACGCGGCCTGCCGGGTGACCCTGACGACACTCACAGCCGGTATATCGAGGCAGAGGTGGATGGGATCGTCGTGGGGTGCATCTACCTGCCCAACGGCAATCCAGCGCCCGGCCCGAAATTCGACTATAAGCTCCGCTGGTTCGACCGTCTGATCAGCTACGGCCAGCTACTGGTCAAGGAGGGGATCACAAGCGTTCTGTGCGGCGATTACAACGTCGTGCCAACGCCGATCGATGCCGTGGTACCGAGACGTTGGACGGGCGACGCAGTCTACTTTCCGGAGAGCAGGCAGGCCTACGCCGAAATGCTAGACAGTGGGTGGGTGGATGCCGTCCGCTGCATTCATCCGGAGAAAGGCATCTACACGTACTGGAACTTCTCCTACCGAGGCGCTTATGATCGGAGTTCCGGCCTTCGGATGGACCACCTCCTCGTCAGCCCATCACTTTCGAACAGGTTACGTGACGCGGGCGTGGACGCTGACCTGCGAGGCTGGGAAAAGCCGAGTGATCATGTGCCCGCCTGGATAGAGATCGACCCGTCCGGCAAGTAGTTGACATGATCGAATGTTCGGCGGAATCGCTGGGCGTCTTCGCCCACTGCTAATAGATGCGCTGCGAGATTGCTCACGCTGCTTTTCTGGCAGCCGCCCTAAACGGACGGTCAATGGTGAACGCATCTGGACGGATGGCTGCCTCAACCTGGCTCCAGGTCACGGGACGGGCGATTGGGAACCCGGGTCGCGCCCGTGGGGAGAAGGCGCCGACCGCCGTGTTGCCGCGCCCATTGCGAAGGTAGTCGATGAAGATGCGGCCCTTTCGGGCTGCCGGCGCGGCGGAGAGCAGATAGCGATCAGGATGAGCTTCAGCGAGGCGCTTAGCGAACGATCGGGCAAGGAGCCGGGCATTGTCATGCGTGATCTTCGTCCCAAGTGGGGCCATCAGGTGAATTCCCTTGCCGCCCGTCACCTTCGGCCAGCTCTGCAGACCTTCCGCTTCCATGATGTCGCGAAGCGTTAGCGCGGTCTCGATGACTTCATCCCACTCGACCCCCTCGCCCGGATCAAGGTCCAGAACTATGCGGTCGGCATGCTCGATGTCGTCAACGGTGGCATTCCAAGGGTGCAGCTCTACCGCATCCATCTCGACCAGCCCCAGCAAACCGGCAAGGTCGTCCACCCACACGCGCACACCTTCGCCACCCTCACGCTTCTGGAGTCGCAACTGATGCACGGCGGCCGGGATCTTCGGCAACGCGCCCTTGTGATAGAAGGTTGCGCCGAGTGCGTGGCGGACCAGCTTCAGCGGTCGGTGGCCGAGATGGACGAGTGCGTGATCGGCAACCCTCTGCCAATAGCGCGCAAGTTCGTCCTTGGAGGGCGAGACCGCGTCAGGCAGCAATTGCAGGATGTTCTCGCTGGGAGCGCCATGTTTCCGGGCTGGCCCACGCCGCTTTGATGGCGCCGGAGGCTTGGCCGGGATCGGCACGAGGTCTTCGCGCAGACCCTTGACTACTGCCTCGCGCAACACGCCGCGATCAGTGACGCCGCTGAACTGTACCTCGGCCAGCACCTCTGGCCTGACCCACGTCGCCTTCGGCTTCACGATGGGCTCTGACAGAGGCGACTTGCTGATGATCAGCGGGTCGAGCCGCTCTCGAACCAGGTGCGCAGCGCTCAAGGTGTAGCCGCTGCGAGCCTTCCCGGCATAGAGCAGTCGGTCGCCCTCGCGGCGACCGATGTAGAGGGATGCGATGCGGCGCGGGTGAGCGCCCAGCTTCTCGACAAATGCCACGATGGGGAAAGTGTCGCTCTTGATGCACTTCACCTTGAGCCAACTGGTCTGGACCCCTGAGCGGTAGGTGGCATTGGTGCGCTTGGAGACGATGCCCTCCAACCCCATACGGCAGGCATGTTCAAACACGTCCGTGCCGCCCACTTCCAAATGTTCGGCGTAGGTCAATGTCGGCGCTGAGTTCTTCAGCAACTTCTGAAGGGCTGCCTTGCGCTTCACCAGCGGCTGCTGCCGCAGATCGCGCCCGTTGAGGTGCAGCAGATCGAATGCATAGAAGATGAGCCTCGCCGAGTCTGGACTGCCCAACTCCCGTTCCAACGCTTGGTAATCCGGCAGGCCAGTGTCGCCGAGAACGACAGCCTCACCGTCGATGATCGCCGCTTTCACCGGCAAATCCGCCGCCGCTTGAACAATTCGTCGGTATCGGTGCGACCAGTCGTAGCCACGGCGCGTGAAGGCTCGCGCTTTGCCGCCCTCAATGATCAGTTCGGTGCGGTAGCCATCGTACTTGATCTCATGAAGCCATTCGCTGTCCTCAGGCGCGTTCTCGACCAGCGTGGGCGACTGAAACTCAATGAAAGAGAGCCGACCATCCCCAGTTTTGGAACTCATCGCACACTCCTGACCTCCACCCCAACTTTGGTCCCGCTGAATAGGTTCCGGAACAGAGCTGGCCGAGGAGTAGGGTCCCGAGCCGGTTTACCCGATCCTTGCTCGAACCGGGCGTGGTTGAGGGAACTCTTAGTTAAGCCATCTCTTATCTACGAATGTCGCTTGCGCTGGCATTGCCTATCAATGCAACAACGTCGAAGGTCTTGTTGGTGTTTACGAGCCCGGCCCGGGACCGCGCCCGCGGCCTGCCAACTGATCGGCCGTTGGCGGACGCGACGACCTGAGCGAGCGCCCTTGTACTCGTCGGCGGATGGACGACCGCTCTTTTCATCACCGATGCCGTCACGTTCGAGGATGTCAGGGCAACTGACGACGTCGACCTAATTGTCGATCTACTTCGATGCAAGGCTTTCCGGCACGCCCGGCGCGAAATGGATTGCCGAGTACGGGGCAGGCGCCAGCATTGTGCTGGTCAATCGCGTGATGGCCGACATGGCCGCGGCGGCCGTGGCGGGCCCGGCCTCGCGGTGCTGGCCCGCATCATAGGATAGCGACCCGGGGTTGCGGCGCTTGACCGGGAAATTCTGGGGCGGCAGAGCCTCTCGGTCGTCTACCGCCGCGAGCCCGCGCTGGCGAGTTCGGTTCCAATCATTGTCCGTTCCCGATGAACGTGATGCGGCGACATTTTGGCGCGATGCCGCGCTGAGCGGTCAGAACCTGAAGGTCGACGAGACAATCGACGGCTTGTGTGAGTTGAGCCTTTGCCCATGGCAGTACGGCGGCTTCCCTTGCTGTGTTGAAGGTCAGTGCCAACTGTTGCTGCCGGTGGTGCTCGGCTGGTGCAACGAGAACTTCAGCCATAGTGAAGGCGCGGTTTGGGCACTGTTTCGGTGAACTGCACACCGACACGGTCGTTCCTGCGCCAGCGCAACACAGACCGATAGGCAACGCCATCGGTCGGCACGTAGAGAAGGAAATGCTCCGGCACCAGGGCTTCGACCGGCACCTTGAGTTCGGCTCCGCCGACGTTCTGGTTTCGAATGGTGCAGGTGATTTCGGAGTTGTTGATGCCGTTAATGATCGCGGCACCCTTCAGGACGCGCTGTCTCCGTTCGCGGCGGTTGTCGCCTTCTTCAACCATTGTGACCTCCGTTAGGCACCCCACTTGTATATCAGAACCGCCCACGCGCGAGCCGGATTAAATCGCGGAGCGTTGTTACCCGCGTCGAGCTGCGATGGCTGTCCAGTCGGGTCAAAAAGGGTTTCCATATGCCTCGGCCCCTTGCCTCGGCCTGGATACAGCGCCCTGTCAGGATTCTTGAGCTGCCCTTCCGGGTAGCCGATGGGTCCGCCCGGAAGGGGGTGCCAACGTCCGCCTTCAGACGTTGCGCCAAGTTCTTCGTCGCCAGGCCGGTGCCGACCGCCGTCAAGCGATAGCGCCCGCTGTGCATGGACTTTCCGCTGGCGAGATCGTGAGCGAGCGCGGAGCCGGCGGCCGGGATTATCTTCGTCAGGGAGTCTCTGCCGTCGGTCCGCGCTGTGCAGCACGCGGGCGATGGCGTTAGGCAGGGAATAGCGGCCGAGGTGAGGGACGGCAAGCCGCGCATTGCCGGGGCAAAGGCCGTGATCATACATGCCGTCCCCGATCTAGGATGAAGGCCCGCGCCGAAGCCTACGTTCTGGCTGGTGGCGGTGAAGCAGACCTGAACGCAAGCAAAGAAGAACAAGCCGATCACTGCGCATGTTGCGTAAGGAGACTATTGGGTGCGCTCATGACGCAACCAACGGAACTGTGACAGTTGTCGCATAATTTATCGAGTATCGGTCGAAGTACGGAAACTCGATCGCGAACGCATATTTGGCGGTCAGATGGGCCATTCGAAAGCCGCCGCTGGGGGCGTCGATTGCTATTGTTACGTCGACGTCGGTTAATCCCAAACTCAGCAATTTTGCCGTGGCGATCGCTTTTATCTCGGCTTCGGTCAGCGAATTCTTCATTTGCAGCGCTCGTGAGGACGTTTCCAGAGTATAGCGAACACTTGACATGGCATTCAGAGCCCAGCCGAATGCGAAGATGCCGATCAAAAGCATTATCAGAATAGGCGCGATCAGCGCGAACTCCAGTGCGGCTCCGCCTGATGCCCCACGTATGAAGGCTCTCCCTTTAGCGAACACGTATCACCTGTTTGTGGCTGAGCTCGCGCGAGAGGGAAAACTCGCCGAAACTGAAGGGCGGCGACCAGGTGGCCGTCGCCTGTATTTCAACGAAAACCGCGGAAGCTTTCAAACTGTCGCACAGCACAGATGGATCGACCACGGTGATCCCGCACATATGTTTCCGGCTCAGCGTCACCTGCGCGTCATCGGGATGATTTTCCCAGCTCGAAAGGGCGACGGTCTGGGTAGCCGCGTCGTCGGCTGCCCCTTGCATCACGAGATTGGCCGCCGTTTTCACGCCCGCACGCATCGACAACGCGCTTGATACAAAAGACCAGCCGTCAATGATGGCAAGAAGTACCAGGCAAAGGATCGGCACAACCAGCGCAAACTCCACCGAGGCAATACCCGAATCGCTCCCGAACATTCGGGCTGGTAACCGTGCCACGAAGATTACTCGACAAGCTTTATCGATTGCGTGGCCGGAATGTCTCGCATTCCAAGGCTCGTGCAATCCTGATTGACGTTCGCATTGCCGGACCACTGCACGGAACTGGCGACGATCTGAGTGCAACCACCTTTGCCCGAGAAATTGCCGAGGTAATTGACATCCTGTGTTGGAAAATACAAAGCGCCGGTCAAAAGCGAATCTGCCGTGCCATTAAACGTGTTCGATCCCGTCCGGTTAGCTTTGTCGCCGTAAAACAGCACCCCCGAATAGGTGCCTGACGTCGGTGCGCTGAGCTTGACGGTGGCCGTGCCGTTCATGCTGACGCCCGCGCTGCCGGCCAGATAGATGATGACTCCCTCGCCTGAAATATTTGCATTCGAGTTCGCTTTGAAATCTCCTCCCTGAATGACGTATACCCCGGCCGAGAGCGTCACATTGCCGCTCAAGCTGAGCCCCCTGCAGTATGTTCCAGGTTGCAACGTCGACTGGTTGCTGTTTTGACAGGGGTTCGTGGCCGGTGGCGCCGGCAAGTCGGCAAAAGGATCGGCAGCGGGCAACGCCTGGGTTATCGGGCTGGCGCAGACGGTCGTCACGGGGTTGCTCAACGAAACACCGCCTGCCGATATTAGGCAATCGACCTGAAGGCTTGCCGATCCCTGAAGCTTGATGGCGTCCGCGGCTATCGAATTCGACATTATGACGCAGCCGGTCAGTTTGAGGTTGGAACTGCCGGAAAACAGCGCCGCTTTCGAAGCGGAAGGATCGAGCGCCGTAAGGCAGGCCTTTGAAGCAGCCGTGATAAGAGCCACCGCTCTTGCCCGTGCGCCGACCGGGTTTTGCGTGAATATCGATGTAAAAAACCGATCGAGGTTCTGATGGACGATGACCTCGACGGCCTTTTGGGCGACATTCGGGCCAGAGGACGGGGGCGTGAAGATTTCGATTGTGCCTGTTGACGGGTCCCAGCCGTTCGTCGTCGCTGACAGTGTCGCGGCGGAGACAATCGTTGGCTTGTCAGATCCCGAAACCTTTTCCAAAGCGCCAGCATAGGCCGCCGCATCCGCCACCGCCTGTAATTTCAGGCTGCTAAAATACCAGTAGGAGGTCTCGATACCGAGACCCGCTGCGCCGACGACAATCGGCAACGACAGGGCAAAAATAGTAGCAATGTTGCCGCTCTCGCCTGTTTGTCGCTGACGGCTAACAAACCGCCTCAAGATACGGCCACCCCATTCCATGGAAGTATTAAAGCCGGGATGAATGAAGGAACGGCTAAGGATTTCACTCCATTTTACGGGTACGCTCCTTGGGCGGCCGGCACGAGCTCCGGGGCAACTGCTCGACAACGCGGGCCTCTGCTATTGATGGTAATGCAGATTTGCATTTCTAATCGTGCGGATCAGTTGGAGCTGCGATCGACCATCAGGCCGAGCCACTCGTCGCGACTTAGGTCGCCAGCACTGTCCTGCTCGGCAAGCTCCCGCAGGCGGCCGCCATGCCGGCGAACCCGAGGGCATGCATCTGATCAAGTGTTGGGGTTTCAGCATTCTTTCTTCCTTTCCTTCACTGGTCATAGTTACTGCCGCGGATGTTGGGATGCGCATGCGTCGGCGCACGCAGCGTCGATACGCCTTGGGCATGTGGGCGTTGACAGTGACATGGCCGGAGCGACGTGTTTCAGACGCCGAGCAATTCCAAGGACTGAGCACCAGAACCGAACCTCCCGACGGATTTTCGCGAGCTGCATTCCTCCCTCCCCTCCTTATCAAAACCGCCGCTCGCGAATTCGCTGGCGAGTATATCTCCGGCATGATATACATATATCACTCACGAGGATATACAAAATGCCGCTCTTCATTCGCGATCCCGACGTCGACGCCATGGCCGTCGAGCTGCAGCAGATTACCAAGGCGCGCAGCAAGACCGAGGCCGTCAGAACCGCCTTACGCCATGAGATCGAGCGCAACCGCAGCAGCGTCCCGCTGCGCGAGAGACTTGCCAAAGTCAAGGAAATGGCGCGGCGGATCGGGCCAGCCAACCCTGATTTCGATATGAAGAAATTCACCGACCAAATGTGGAGCGACGACTGATGTTCGTCGATGCCTCGGTGATCGTTGCCATCCTGAACGAGGAACCTGGCGCGGAAGAACTGGAAAAGCGGCTCGCGGCCGCGACCAAGCCGCTGTATATCTCCCCGCTCGTCCGGTTCGAGGCAGTCCAGGGACTCGCGCGAGCGTCGGCCGAAGCCATCAAAAAGAACGCCAAGCCCACGGCCAACATGCTGGCGCAAGCCCGTGATACCGTCGACGCCTTTTTGATCGAGATCGCCGGCAAGGAAATCACGATATCCGGCGACATCGGCGACCGGGCGATCGAAGCCAGCATGAAATACGGCAAAGCAGTCGGGCACAAAGCCGATCTCAATTTCGGCGATTGTTTTGCCTACGCCTGCGCGAAGGCTCATCGGCTTGCCCTGCTTTACAAGGGCAATGACTTTTCACAAACTGATCTGGCGTAGGGCTTTCCGGGCCTTGCATCGCGGCGCGAGAGCCGATGGGCCCCTTTTGCATGCTTTGGGCGAATCGTCGTCTTTCATGGCTAAACGCAACAAGATCGTAGGTGCACTGGTCGTCAGGCGCCACAAGCCAGGTGCCTTCCATGAGCAAGTTGTCCATCTGCTGGAGACCTTCGCAGCCCAATCGTGCTCGCGATCCAGAATGCCAAGCTGTTCCGCGAGATCGAGGAGAAAGGCCGGGAGCTGGAGGCAGCTAGCCGCCACAAGTCCCAGTTCCTCGCGAATATGAGCCACGAGCTCAGGATACCGCTCAATTTAGTCTTGGGCTTCACAGAACTGCTGGTCGACGGCATCTACGGCGAACTCCCGGACAAGGCGAAGACGACCGTCGCGCGCGTGCAGGCAAACGGCCGCCACCTCCTCGGGCTCATCAACGACGTACTCGACCTTTCCAAGATCGAAGCCGGCCAGCTCACGCTGGCGATCGAGGACTACTCCGTCGCGCAGATTGTTCGATTGACCGTTACGGCTGTCGAGCCGCTGGCACGAGCGAAAAGGCGGCGAGTTCTGGCAGCCCTGGGGACTGGTCCACCACCGACGGTGAATCCGTCTAAGAAGCCGTTGGTGTCCAGTTTTGGACGCGTCGGCGATTGTCGTGTGGCGCTTTTTTGATCATCCTATCGAGCGGTTGGATACTCGTTGGCCTCGAAAACATGGTGATGCACACGGCCGGTGAACATCTTGAGCAGCTCTCCGGTCACATCGCGGCTCTGAAAGCGAACGTCGGACTGCAGCGCCTTGTTGCAGGCGTCCATGTCGGGATAACGGATGGCGAGCGCCATGGCATAGACGGGGGCGCCCTCATCCCGTGCCGTGCCATCCAGAACGCGCACCTCCTCGGCTCCAGGAAATTGCGTCCACAACGGCACCAGCCTCGCCTTGACGAAGCGCCGGAATTCGCTCTCGCGTCCGGGGTGGATCTCGCCTTCGAACAGGGCGTAGCGAATGATCATAGCGAGGGGTTTCCTGATTTTCTGCGCTGGGATGGCCGCCGGCCGGCAAGGGCAGGTCGCGGTGCAATTCGTGGATTTGTCGTGCGAATGCGATGCGGGCGCATCGCGTATTGCGCCCGCATCGCCGGGCTCCTATTTGCCCCAGATCTTCTTGTATGCGTCGCGGTAGCCATTGCCGGGGTCGAATGCGTTATTCGGCCCACCGTCGAACTCGACATTGTCGGCCGTCACCACATGCAGCGGCGACAGATAGCCCGACCATTTTTCGCCAGCGATGGCGCGGTTCAGCTCGTCGACCAATTGCCAGCCCTGCAAGTTGAGCGGTTCGGCGACGGTCACCTTCTGGAACTGACCGGCGCGAATGCGCTGATAGGCCGATTCCGAACCGTCGCCGGCGGCGACATTGATCGGCGCGTCGGTACCGGCTTTGCCGGCGGCGGCAAGCGAGGGTCCCATGAAGTCGAAATAGAGATCGTTGATCGCCAGCGAATGCGTCCAGGCATCGCCGTATTTCTGCAGCAGCGAAGTGGTCAGCTGCGGCATGCGCTGCGAAGTCTCGGCGATCGGCGTGTCGACATATTCGAGCACCTTGCCGCCCAGCCGCTCGATCTCCGCCTTCATCTTGTCGGCTTTGGCGATGGCGATGGCATAGGTCGAATCGGTGAAGATGACGACGCCGGGCTTGCCCTTGGCATCGGCGTAGGCCCAGTCGGCCGCGGCCGTGGAGACTTGCATGGCATCCGTCGACACGTTGGCGAACACGCCGCTTTTCTCGTCGGGCCCGATCACCGGTCCGGCATGCCAGGAGACCAACGGGATACCTGCGGCCTTGGCCTGTTCCAGCGCCGGCGCCTGCTCGACCGCGTCAAAACCGTTGATGACGATCCCATTCGGCTTCAACGCCATGGCTTGGCCGAAGGCAGCGGTGCGGCCGCCGATCGAGCCGGCGCCGTCAATCACCTTGACGTCCCAGCCGATCGCCTTGGCTGCTTCCTCGACGCCGTTGGTGACGCCCAGGATGCCGCCGTTCTTGAGATCGCCGGCGAGCACGACGATCGTCTTGCCTTGCTGCGCCTTCGGACCGGTGGTCGGGCCATCCCAGGCCGTGACCTTCTGCGCATATTTCTGGACCACCGCCATGGCGTCGGCTGTGGCGTCCGCCCGTGCCTGGCCGGCGAACAGGACAGGAGCAGCGATTGTCATGGCCATCAAGGCGACGGATGATTTCAGGAATGTTCTGCGTTGCATGTTGGTACCTCCCTTGGTTTCAAGAAATTGCATGGTCTTTCAAACTCGGCTTTCGATTGGAGTTGGCGACATGTCACCGGCTGATGTCGCCCGCCACCGGACCAACACCGGCCGGATGTGCGTTGACGTAGATGGCGTAGAGGGATGTCTGCGCGGTGATGTAGAGGCGGTTGCGCTTGGGACCGCCGAAACAGACATTGGAAACGAGCTCGGGAACCAGGATACGGCCGATCAGGGTTCCGTCCGGTGCATGGACGCGCACCGAGTCGGCGCTGGAGGCCCAGATGTTGCCGTCGCGATCGACGCGAAAACCATCGAAGAGGCCAGCCCCGCACTCGGCGAAGATGCCGCCTGCAAGCGCCGAGCGGCCATCGGCGGCAAGGTCATAGGCCTTGATCGCGCGCGGCAGGCCGGGCACATGGCTGGCGCCGCTGTCCGAGACATAGAGGATCGTCTCGTCGGGCGAAAAAGCCAGGCCGTTCGGCTGCACCATATCTGTGACAACGGCGCTCACCTCGCCCGAAAGCTCATCGAACCGGTAGACATGGGAGCCGCCGATCTCCGCTCTGGCGATCTTGCCCTCGTAGTGGCTTTCGATGCCGTAGACCGGGTCGGTGAACCAGATCGTACCGTCGGATTTGACCACCACGTCATTGGGTGAATTGAACCGCTTGCCTGCAACGGTTTCGACAAGCGTCTGCCAACGCCCGTCATGCTCGAGCCGGGAGACACGGCGCCCGCCATGCTCGCAAGCAACGACGCGGCCTTCGCGGTCGAGTGTGTGGCCGTTCTGGTAGTTACAATGGGCCTCGAAGATGCTGACGGAACCATCGCTTTCGTCGTAGCGCAGCAGCCGATCGTTCGGGATGTCCGACCACAGCAAATGCCTTGCGGCGGGGACATACACCGGTCCTTCCGCCCAACGGCTACCGGTCCATAGCCGTTCGAGCTTGGCATGCCCGATCATCAGCTTGCCGAACCGATCGTCGAGAACCTCGTAGTCGTTCATTCCATGATCCACGGGTTTGGCTCGATTTGTCACTTCGAGGGCTGCGCGACGGTCTTGGTCCTGTTTCTTTGCGCTGCGCCGCGCTTGCGCTGGGCGTAGCCGGCAATGCCTATGGCGACAAGCAGCGTGACGCCGTTGAACAATGGCTCGACGAAGAACGAGCCGCCGAACTGCTGAATGCCGGAAATACCGACCGCCAGGATGATGACGCCCGTCATCGTGCCCCAGACGTTGACTCGTCCAGGCTTGATCGTGGTCGAGCCGAGAAAGGCGCCGACGAGAGCCGGCAGCAGATACTCCAGTCCGACGCTGGCTTGGCCAATGCGCAGCTTGGAGGCGAGCAACACGCCTGTCAGCGCCGTCAGGAAGCCCGAGGAGATGAACGCCCCAATGACGAAGCGGCGCACCGGAATGCCATTGAGAGCAGCCGCCTTCGGGTTGGCGCCGATGGCATAAACGTAGCGGCCGATCGGCAGATATTCGAGAATGATCCACAGTGCGACGGCGATGCCAAGCACGTAGAGGCCGGTGATCGGCAGCCCGAACACCATCGTGCCGTTGAGCGCGTAGAAGCCGTTGGGCAACACGCCGACAACCTGCCGGCCGCCAGTGTGCCAAAGCGCCAAGGAATAGAGCACGGTGCCGGTGCCCAGCGTGGCGATGAAAGAGTCGATGCGGGCGACTTCGACCAGCAGGCCGTTGAGGAAGCCGGTCGCGGCGCCGAGAACCAGCACTATCATCACTGCCAGCGGCCACGGAATGCCGAACATGGTCTGCAGACTGATGGCCAGGATGTGCCACAGCACAATGCCGTAGCCGACGGTGAGGTCGATGCGTCCCGACGCCATTGGGATCATCGCCGCCAGCGACAACAGCGCAATAATCGCCTTGTCGGAGATGATCGAGCGCAGGTTAAGCAGCGTCGGGAACGTGTTCGGCAGCAGGATCGAAAACAACAGGATCAGCAACACCGTCAGGATAACCAGCCCGTAGACCGGCAGCAGCCGGATGACCTTCTGCCCCATGGACAAATCAGCCATCTCGCCGCGGGTCGGTTCGAGGGCGCTGGATTCGATCGATTGCATGAGTTCGCTCCCAGAAAGATCAGGCGGCTTCGGAAGCCGATGCCGCGGTGATCACGGCGGATGTGGTGAGGTCTTTGCCGGTGAGTTCGCGAACGATCTGTCCTCGCGAAAACACCAAAGCGCGGTGGCAGATGTGGGCAATCTCCTCGAAATCGGTCGACACCACGACGACGGCGAGGCCGGCTTCAAGCGCGCGGCCGATCAGCCGGTAGACCTCAGCCTTGGCGCCGACATCGACGCCGGCCGTCGGATCCTCGGCGATCAGCAGCGTACGCCCGGTGTGCAGCCAGCGCCCGACGACCACCTTTTGCTGGTTGCCACCCGACAGCGCCTCTATCGGCAGGTTCGGATCGTTGGGGCGCAGCCCGACGGAACTGCCGATCGCCTGCGCCAGCGCAGCCTCCCTGTGAGGCGCAAGGAAGGAAAACAGGCCGCGCTTGCCGGCGCCGGGATTGAGGAAACTGTTCTCACGGATCGACAAGGATCCAGCGATTGATTCTTCGGTCCTGTCACGCGCGATCAGGCCGATGCCGGACGACATCGCCGCGATCGGGCTGGACAGGTCCGGCACAGCCCCGCGGATCGTCACCGTGCCGGAAAAGGCCTGGCAGCCAAACAGCGCCCGGCCAACCAGTTCCTGCCCGGCGCCGCGCAGGCCGACCAGGCCGAGCAACTGACCCTTGCGTACGTCGAAAGACACCGGGCCGGCACCGGCGCAGACAAGGTCGCGGACAGCACAGATCGTCTCGCCGGCCTGCGTTTGCGCCTTGCTGAAAACCTGGCTGACCGGACGGCCGACGATCATCTCGACCAGTTCGTCCGGTTTTGTATCGGCGACTTTCTTCTCGCCGACCAGCCTGCCGTCGCGCAGCACGGCGACGCGATCGGCGATGCGGAAAATTTCATCCAGGCGGTGCGAGACATAGATCATGCCGACGCCGCGCTGCTTGAGCGGACGGATGGCGTCGAACAGCCGCTCGACCTCGTCGGCGGGAAGGCTGGCGGTCGGCTCGTCGAGCACCAGCACATCGGCCTCGGTAGCCAAGGCGCGAGCGATGGCGACCAGCGATTTTTCTGTACGCGTCAGATCCTGAACGCGTGTCGTCGGGTCGAAGTCACAGCCGACCAGCTTTAACGCCTCATGCGCCCTCGCCTCGGTCGATCGCCAGTCGATGAGCCCGGAGCGCAGCGAAAAGCCTTGGGCCAGGCCGACATTCTCGCCGACCGTCATCCATTCGATAAGACCGAGATCCTGGTGAATGAAGGCGACGGGCTGGCGCTGGTTCGGCCGCGGCGGGCGATGATGGTAGGGCTCGCCACGAAACAGGATTCGGCCGCCATCCGGCCCATAGATGCCGGCGAGCGTCTTGATCAGCGTCGACTTGCCGGCGCCATTCTCGCCGAGCAGCGCCAGGATCTCGCCCTTGTGCAGATCAAGCGTCACGTCGGAGAGCGCGCGGGTGCCGCCGAACTCCTTCGTAATTGACTTGAACTCGATCAGTTTTTGCTCGGTCACAATGCGTTCCTCCCGAGATCGCCCAAATGATGTTATCGATAACATTTCTAGGCGTCAAGCATCAAAGAATAAGGCCAACGGATCAGCTGGTCTTGCCGTCGAGCAGACGCATCATCTCGGCCGAATCGTTCGGCCCCAATCCAGCGGCGCAGAGCAGGCGATGGATCTCGACCACCTGCCCGGTCATCGGCATCGGCGTCTTGGTTTTCAGCGCGAAGGCCTGCAGCGAATCCAGATCCTTCAGCATGTTGTCGATGCGGCCGGTGGCCGAAAAATCCCGGGCAGCGAATTTTGCCATGAATTCCTGCATGATGCTGGAATCGGCCCGCCCGCCCTTGAGTGCCGCGGGGATTGCCTTCGGGTCTACGCCGCCGGCTTCGGCAAGCTTCACGGCTTCGGCGACAGCCTGGAACAGTACGGCGCAGAACAGCTGGTTGATCAGCTTTGTCGTCTGCCCTGCCCCACTCGGCCCCATCAGTGTGTAGTTGGTGCAGAGATGCCGCATCACCGTGCGCGCCTGTTCGAAGTCTTCAGCCTCGCCACCCGCCATGACGGTCAGCCTGCCGGCCAGCGCGCCGGGAACGCCGCCCGAAAGCGGGCAGTCGAGCCATTTCATGCCGGTCTCGGCAGACAGCTTCCCGGCCATCCCAGCGGTGTCGGCCGGATCGATAGACGACATGTCGATCAGCAGCTTTTCGGGCGACGCAGCGGCCGCAACACCGGCGTCCCCGAACACCACCGAACGCACGATATCGGCATGGTTGAGACTGAGGATGACGAAGCTGCTCGCCCGCGTTGCTTCGGCAACCGATGCGGCGGCAGCCGCACCCTTGGCGGTCAGGGCGGCGACCTTGGCCTTGTCCAGATCGAATACCGTTACGGCTTGCCCAGTCTCGATCAGGCGGGTGGCTATCGCCGACCCCATGATGCCGGCACCGACAACGGCGACTTTTGTTGGTTGCGTCATTTCAACGTGCCTCTCTTTGATCTGGCAGGGCCGACCCCAAATGCACCAAGACCCTGCAACACTTTATCGGCAATCGTGTCGACAGGCGCGTCGATGTCCACTGTGACCACCAGCGGTTCGTCGCCGGGATGCTCCAGCGTAGCGAACTGGCTGTCGAGCAGCGCCGGCGGGAAGAAGTGGCCGCGGCGCTCGGCGAGCCTGGCTTGCAGCACCGCACGTGAACCGTCCAAAAATACGAAAAGCACCGGCCCGATAGCACCATGGCGAAGGCGATCGCGATAGGATTTCTTCAGCGCCGAGCAACTCGCGACGAGCCCGCGTCCTTGCTCATGTGCATGGCGCAAGGCTGCGCCCAACAGGTCCAGCCAAGGCCAACGATCCTCGTCGGTAAGCGGTATGCCCGCCGACATTTTCTCGACATTCCCGCGCGGGTGCAGCGCGTCGCCTTCGACAAAAGCGAGCCCTAGACGAGCCGCGATCGCGATGCCAATGCTGGTCTTGCCGCAGCCGCTGACACCCATTACGACGATGGACCAGGACTCAGAGGCAGGTTGTGATGCCGCCATCGACATAGAGCGTGTGTCCATTGACAAAGGATGAGGCCCGTCCAGCCAGAAAGATCGCCGCGCCGACCAGTTCGCCGACATCGCCCCAACGACCCGCCGGTGTGCGGTTGGTCAGCCAGGCTGAAAACTCGGGATTGTCGACCAGCGCCTGGTTGAGCGGCGTCTTGAAGTAACCCGGCGCGATGGAATTGACCTGCAAGCCATGCTTCGCCCAATCGGCACACATGCCGCGCGTCAGGTTGCGCACAGCGCCTTTCGTGGCCGTATAGGGCGCGATGTTTGTCCGGGCCAGTTCGCTCTGCACCGAGGCGATATTGATGATCTTGCCGCGCCGCCGCGGGATCATGTGCCGCGCCACCGCTTGTCCCACGAAGAACACGCTGGAGATGTTGGTGCGCAAGAGTTCCTCCCATTTGTCGGCGGGGAAATCCTCGAGCGGCATTCGGAACTGCATGCCGGCATTGTTGATAAGGACATCGATGGCGCCGATCGTCGCCTCGATCTCCGCGACGCCGTTCGCCACCGCTGCATGATCGGTGACGTCGAAGACGGCGCTATGGACCTTGTATCCCTTCGCTGTCAGTGCATCCGCAGCCGTTTTCATTTTTTCGGCGCTGCGTCCGTTGAGCACGATCTCGGCGCCGTGCTGCGCCAACCCCTCGGCCAGCGCCAGGCCGATCCCCTGTCCCGAACCGGTGACCAGCGCCCGCATGCCGGTCAAATCAAACAACGAACTGCCCAAATGCTCCTCCTGAGCAATGTTTCCTGAGCGCCCACGATTTGCAGCGCAGCGCCGCCAGTCCCTATTGACATGGATGTTATCGATAACATAGTCAATGGAAAAATAAATCCGCACAGGAGATGATGCCGTGACCGACATTTTGATGACAGGTCCCTATCCCGATTGGGACATGGCAGATCTTGAGGCGAAGTATCGCGTCCACAAACTTTGGCAGTCCGAGGACAAGGACGCGTTGCTCTCAAGCCACGCCGGCGCGGTCCGCGCCATCGCTACGCGCGGCGAGCTTGGCGCAAGTGCTGCGCTGATGGGAAAGCTGCCGCAGCTCGAGATCGTTTCCTGCTACGGCGTGGGCACCGACGCCATCGACCTTGCCTATGCCAGGGCGAACGGCATTCGTGTCACCAATACACCTGATGTGCTGACCGAGGACGTAGCCGATATCGGGATCGGGCTGCTGCTCGCCGTGGCGCGAAAAATCCCGCAGGCCGACGCCTATGTACGCGATGGAAGCTGGCGCAAGGGCAATATGGGGCTGGTCACGCGTGTCTGTGGAAAAAGGCTGGGCATTGTCGGCATGGGCCGCGTCGGTGCGGCGGTGGCGAAGCGCGCCGCTGCATTCGACTGCACGATTTCCTATTTCGACAACCGCAAGCGCGACGATCTTCCTTATGCTTTTGTCGGCGATCTGGTCGAACTGGCGCGCGACAGCGAATTTCTGATCGTAACGCTCGCCGGCGGCGAAAGCACAAAACACATCATTAATGCGTCGATCCTGGCAGCGCTCGGAGCAGACGGTATCGTCATAAATATTTCGCGCGGCAGCACGATCGACGAGACCGCGTTGCTCGCGGCCCTGGAATCCAGTGCCATCAAGGGTGCCGGGCTCGACGTGTTCTGGAACGAGCCAACCATCGACGAGCGCTTCCTGAAGCTTACCAACGTCGTGCTGCAACCGCACCACGCCAGCGGCACGGTGGAAACCCGCAAGGCCATGGGTCAGCTCGTTCGCGATAATCTCGCGGCCCATTTCGGCGGACAGACCTTGCTGACACCGGTCGTCTGAGAAGGGATCACATCATGAAGTCGATCGTCATCCACGCGGCAAAAGACCTGCGGATCGAGGAGACCGATCCGGGCTCCCCTGGCGCCGGACAGGTCGAGATCGCGGTCGAGGCTGGCGGCATCTGCGGCTCGGACCTGCATTATTACAACCATGGCGGCTTCGGCGCGATCCGCCTTCGTGAACCCATGATTCTTGGCCATGAGGTTGCGGGCACGGTGCGGGCCCTCGGCGACGGCATCTCCACACTTGCGGTCGGCGATCGCGTGGCGATCTCGCCCAGCCGAGCCTGCAATGCCTGTCGCTACTGCCTGCAAGGCATGCAGAACCAGTGCCTCGACATGCGCTTCTATGGCAGCGCCATGCCGATGCCGCACATCCAGGGCGCCTTCCGCCAGTGCCTGATCGCCGAGGCGTGGCAGTGCCACAGAATAGCCGACCACATCTCCATCAACGAAGCCGCTTTCGCCGAGCCCTTCGCGGTGACGCTGCATGCCATGAACCGCGCCGGCTCGCTGCTCGGCAAGCGGGTTCTGGTCACCGGCTGCGGGCCGATCGGCGCGCTATGCATCCTCGCCGCACGAGCCCACGGCGCGCGCGAGATCGTCGCCACCGATGTCATGGAGGGCGTGCTGGCGAAGGCCCTGGAGATCGGTGCCGACCGGACGATCAATGTCGCGACAAACAGCGAAGAGCTCGCCGCCTACAATGTCGACAAGGGTAGTTTCGACGTGATGTTCGAGGCCTCCGGCAATGAACGCGCGGTGCGTGCAGGGCTCGATGTTCTGAAGCCGCGCGGCGTGCTCGTGCAGCTCGGTCTCGGCGGCGATCTGTCGATCCCGCAGAACCTCGTCGTCGCGAAAGAGATCGAGATGCGGGGCACTTTCCGTTTCCACGAGGAGTTTGGGATCGCCGTCGACCTGATCAATCGCCGTGGGGTGGATGTCAAACCGCTACTGACGGGCATCTATCCTCTCGACGAGGCGGTCGCGGCTTTCGACATCGCCGGTGACCGAAACAAATCCATGAAGGTTCAGATCGCGTTCTGAAGATCCTTCGGTTGCGCTGGAGGCGCATCGGCACATCGCATCAAATCACGTCGGCGCCAACCGCCGCCAAGGCGGCGTGTGCCACATCGAAATCCTGCTCGCCAGTTCCCGACCCGACGCCGATGCCGCCCGCAAGGCGTCCGCCGAAGCGGATCGGCAAGCCCCCGGGCAAATTGGTCACGCCGCCCTGCGATGCGATACCGGCTGAGAGCGCCGCTTCGAACGCCATGCCGCCAGTAGCGGCGTTTATTGACGCTGCGGTGCGCGCCTTCGCCTGCGCCGTACGCATGCTGAGGAACCGCGCGCCATCCATGCGCAGACTGGCGAGGACTTCGCCGCTCGCATGGACGACCACGAGACATTGCGACGCCCATCGTGACGGCGCGCGCTGCTCCGGCTTTCAAGGCACCGTCATGCGTGAGGGTGATGGTCTCGCGAAACATCGCTGCTGGGCTGCCCTTCGCTGCGTTTGAATCGATGCAGGAGCTCAGGTGCTTTCGCGCTCGACGACGCGATAGCTTGTGAGGACGATTTCTTCGCCGTGTCGTTTCTCGTCGCCTCGGATCACCTGGATCAATCTGCGGGCGGCCTGTTGCCCGATGCCGTAGCAGTCGACATTCACGGTGGTGATGCCGGGATGGCAAAAGGCGGCTACCTCGTAGTCGCCGAAGCCGCCAATGGCGATGTCCTGCGGGATCCGCATGCCCCGGCGCTTGCATTCCATCAGTGCGCCGAAGGCCGAAAGGTCCGAAACGCAGAGTACGGCTTGCGTGTCCGGCCAGCGCTCCAGCATGCTGACGACGGCCTGGCCTCCCTGCTCGATGGATATCGGCGGCACGCCAAAGGAAACGAGGCGCCCGGTTGGCAGGCCGAGCTCCTCAATGGCTCTGACAAAGCCTTCGCGCCGTTGGCTGCCGCGCGTGTCGCGCGAGGTCGTGCCACCGATGTAACCGAATTTATTGTAGCCTTTTCTGGCCAGCGTCTTGACGAGAAGCCCCATCGCCTCTTCGTTGGAGAATCCGACCACCTGATCGATGGGTTTCGCCGGCAACTCCCAGGTTTCGACTACAGGGATGCCCGCGTTTTTAAGAAGCCGGCGGGCGCGCTCCGTATGGGCGCCGCCGGTCAGAATGATGCCTTCGGGCCGCCGACGGAGCATCGCTTCGATCAGCTTTTCCTCCTTCTCGACCGTATAGTCGGTGTAGCCGAGCAGAAGCTGGAGTCCCGTGCTCTCCAGTTCATCCGTTATGCCGCGCGCCGTATCGGCGAAGTTGGAATTGTTGAGTGATGGAACCATCGCGGCAACAAATCCAGTCTTGCGCGAGGACAGGCTGCCGGCCGATTGGTCGAGCACGTAGCCGAGGTCGTTGACCGCGACCATGATCTTTTCCCGCGTCGCCTTGGAAACGAGGCTGCCCTCTTTCAGGGCGCGTGAAACCGTCATGGTGGACACACCTGCCCGCCGCGCCACGTCGACCATGGTCGGGGCGTGGCTCTCGCCCGGTCTCGATGAGGCTGCCTTGGCCATCATGCCGCTCCACCAGCCGGCAGCGATGTGCCCAAGCAAAACGCTGGACACTCGGGCACAAGGTCTCTGCGGCGTCCGGCATCGCTCATGAACCACCCGTTGGAATCAACTTCACGCAAGGCATGTTATCGATACCATATCAAAAGACAACAGCCACATACGGCCCAAGCGTAAACATGGTCATGAGCACCGGTTTGGTTCGCGATCACACTTTGGCTCTACTGCCGACGACGATTGCCGAATGAGGTCCGCCCGACACCATCACCCGGCCCGCGGAGCGGGCGGGCCGGTGCAACTGCCTGGTGAGCTTCCCTGCCCGGCAGGCCAAGCGGGGCTTTCAGCCCTGCGCCGGACGACGCGGCCGGGATTGCGAGGCTGGCGGTTGAGCGTCAGCGCCACCGGTCCGACCGATCAGCGACCGGGTTTTCCTTGCCCCCCATTTTCCTCTCCCCACGCTGTCCAAATCTGCTGGGCGGAGCGCTCACGCCTGACGGAGCTTGAAATCCGTGTATATTATGGCAATATACACTGATGATCGAATGGGAACGGATTGCCGGCTTCGACTGGGATGCGGGCAACGCCCGCAAGAGCATCGACAAGCACGACGTCAGCCAGGCCGAGGCGGAACAGGTGTTCTTCAACGAGCCGTTGCTGACCGTTCCCGACGCAAAGCACAGCGCCATCGAGCAACGAATTCATGCTCTGGGGCGCACCGATGATGGAAGGCTGCTGCACATCACCTTCACGCTTCGGGACAAGGACACCAAGATCCGGGTGATTTCCGCCCGGGATATGAGCCGCAAGGAGCGAGGCTACTATGACCAAGACAGCTAAGCCGGTTCCGACCTTTGCATCGGAGGCCGAGGAGCGCGCCTTCTGGGAGTCCAACGACTCCAGTGAGCATGTCGATTGGAGCAAGGCAGAGCGGGTCCGCCTGCCCAACCTCAAGCCGTCGTCGACCTCGATCTCGTTGCGGCTGCCCAATAGCCTGCTCGAACGGATCAAGGTCGCGGCGAACAAGCGCGACGTGCCCTATCAGTCCCTTATCAAGACCTGGCTGTCCGAGAAGATTGACGCCTCTCGAGGCTAAGGAGGAAAGCCGCTCAAGCAGGCGAAAATCCTCTCCGACTGCCGGGCGGCTCTGCAACTCGAGGCGGGACTGAAGGAGATCATTTTCGCTACAACCGCGGACGACGATACCCATGCGACCGATGCGGCGGTCGCCGTCGAGAAAGCCCTCCAGGAAGAGAGGCACGACCTGATGCGTTCGCGGGCCGGCCCGCGCCGGCGCTCTCCTAAACTAAGCTCGGATCGCGAGGGGACGTAGATGCTCACTCAGCAAGATGCCCAGAACGCGAGCGTCAAGGCGACCCATCGCGAGTGGGTTGGTCTCGCGGTGCTCGCCTTGCCCTGCGTCCTCTACGCGATGGACCTCACGGTGCTGAACCTGGCGATCCCGTCACTCACGACGGATCTGAAACCGACGGCGGCGAAACTTCTGTGGATCGTTGACATCTACGGATTTCTCGCTGCCGGCGCGCTTCTGATCATGGGAGCTCTGGGCGACCGTATCGGCCGCCGAAGGCTCCTGCTGATCGGATCGGCCGCCTTCGCCGTCGTGTCTCTCCTGGCGGCGTTCTCGAAGAGCGCAGCGATGCTGATCGTGGCGCGCGGCCTCCTCGGAATCGCTGGTGCAACCATGGCGCCATCGACGCTCTCGCTCATCGGCAACATGTTTCAGAACGAGCGTGAGAAGACGTTCGCCGTGAGCGTTTGGGTGTCGAGCTTCTCCTTCGGCGGGGCGATCGGGCCCGTCGTGGGCGGCATGCTCATCGCTCGCTTCTGGTGGGGCGCGGTCTTCCTGGCTCCTGTCCCGATCATGGCGCTGTTGCTGATCCTTGGCCCAAGGCTGCTGCCCGAGCATCGCAGCGAGAAGGCGGGGCGCATCGATATCGTTAGTGCGATTTTGACTTTGGCGACGTGCTGCCAATCATCTTCGCCATCAAGCACATCGCGGAGGGAGGTGACGCTCAGCTTGGGGGGCTCGCCGCCGCCGTCGGCCTAATCTGCGGGGGCGTGTTCGTGCGCCGCCAAATGAAGCTGGAAGTCCCGTTGCTCGACCTGCGCCTCTTCAGGCTACCGGCGCTATCAGTGGCGTTGAGCGTCAATGCACTCGATTTCCTGGTGGGTTTCGGGATTCTGGTGGTGGTAGCGCAGTATCTCCAGCTCGTGCTGGGGCTCTCGCCGGTCGATGCCGGGCTGTGGGGCGTTCCTGCGGGACTCGGCTTCGTGGTGGGGTCTCTTCTGACCTCGGCTCTCCTGAGGGTGCTCCGGCCAGCGTATGCGTTGGGCAGCGGCCTGATGTTGGGCGCCGTCGGTCTCGCGTTGATGGCCTATGCGATCGGGGTGCACAGCCTGATCTTGATCACCCTCGGGAACACGCTGTTCGCCGTGGGTTCCGCGCCGGGGACCACGGTGGTCGCCGATCTCGTCGTGAGCTCCGCTCCAAAAGATCAGTCAGGTTCGGCGTCGGCGCTATCAGAGACTTGCTCGGAGTTCGGTGGCGCGCTTGGCATTGCCTTGCTGGGCAGTCTGGTGACGTTCATCTATCGGCAGATGCTTGCCGTGGCGCTGCCTGCGGGCGTGCCCGCTCCCGCCGCTGAGACCGCTTTGCGTGGTATCGGTGCTGCGAGGGCGGCCGCGCAGACCTGGAACGATGGGGCCGCGTTGCTGGAAGCGGCTAAGCACGCCTACACGAGCGCCGCCGGCATCGCCCTCCTGGCGAGCGCGGCCATTACTGTCCTGACGGCCATCCTGGCGGTGACAATGTTCAAATCCCGAGCTTCCATCGAAGGCGGTGTCGCCGTAGACGTTGAGCCGCCCTGACAGGTATTGAACGACATGGTTCCGCAATCGATCAGTTCCGCACTTCCAGGTTCTCAAATTAAGTGCCAATCCTGACCGAAACGACTGCATTCTTACGGTTAACTGCCAAGCGATACCTGATGGACCAACCCCTTCTTGCCAACCACCCCGCTTCGAGACCAGCCGGCGTTCCTGATTGCCGGTCTTAGCGAGCGCTACAGCTGCGAAACCAGTGCCGCCATTCCGATGCAATGGCAGCTCTTCGGCCCCTATATCGGCAACATCCGGGGCGAGACCGGCGACGTCGCCTACGGCGTCTTTGTCAATGGGACGATGCCGGCAATTTCGACTACATCGCCGGTGTCGAAGTGAGCGACTTTTCCGACCTCCCCAGGGAGCTCAGCCGGGTGCGCATACCGGCCCAGAAATATGCTGTGTTTTCGCATCGAGAGCACATCTCGACCATTCGCCGGACCGTCAACACGATCTGGAACAAATGGCTGCCGGCCTCCGGGCACGAGATAGCGGACGCGCCCGAGTTCGAGCGCTATGGTCCGGAGTTCGATCCGCGCAGCGGCAATGGCGGGCTGGAAATCTGGATTCCGGTCAGGCTTGATCAGCGACAGGTCAAGATCCCGGTTCTGGCCAACCAGAGCCTTGCCGAAAGAATGGTGAGGCTCTTCCTCGATCAGTTTGAAGCAGGCCGCCTGGCAGATGGGCCGGGCGGCAGTTAGAATGTCGTTGGTCCACAAGGTCAGCGTCTTATAGCGCTTCGAGCGGGCAAAGCCGATGCTGGCTGTGAAGCCCCACAGTGTAATGGTGTATCATCGAACCTGAGGCGTCCGATGAGGATGCCCTGTGGCAAGTGTTCTTCACGGCAGAGCCCGGACCACGCTGCGTCTTCGAGGAGATCAGGGTCGAGTCTGAAGGGATCGACGGCCTCCTGGCTGTTCCAGATGGTGCGCTCGGGATCGTGATCCTGGCTCACGGCGGCGACAGCGGGCGTTTCAGCCCGCGCAACAATGTTGCGGCGGCTTAGAGGCAGGCAGGTTTGGCGACGCTTCTGCTCGACCGGCTGAAAAAGCTTGAGCGTGCCGGAATCGCGGGCGAGGAAGCCCGCAAGGCAAAATTGCTGCTTTCGGTAGATTTGGAGGACAAGGATAAGAAGCTTGCCGAGCTGGAGGCGGCGTTGAAGGCGCGCGACGAAAAGCTCACCGAGGCCCAGCAGCAACAGGCGGAATTCCTGAAAAAGCAGCGTGCGCTCGACGACGAAAAGCGCGAGATGGCGCTGACCATCGAAAGGAAGATCCGGGAAGGACTGGACGCCGTTCGCGTCAAGGCGAGGTCGGAAGCCGAAGACGGCCTTAAGATGAAGGTTGCGGAAAAGAAGAACAGATCGCCGGCATGCAGCGTCAGATTGAGGAGCTGAAGCGCCGTGCGGAACAGGGTTCCCAGCAGCTCCAGGGCGAGGTGCCGGAGCTCGAGCTGGAAGCCCTCATTGCCAGCCGGTTCCCGATGGACGTCATTGAACCGGTTGCCACGGGTGAGTTCGGCGGAGATGTCCTGCACCGCGTGGTCGGACCGGCCGGCCAGCCATGCGGCGCCATTTTATGGGAGTCGAAACGCACCAAGAACTGGAGCCAGGGTTGGCTGGGGAAGCTCAGGGCGGATCAGCGGGCCGCAAAGGCCATATTGCGTTGATGATCTCGGAAGCGCTGCCTCCCGGGGTGGAAACCTTCGATCTTCTGGACGGGGTCTATGTCGCCCATCCGAAATGCGCGATGCCGATCGCAATCATGCTGCGAGTTATCGAGCTGGCGAATTCCCGCCTCGCCCAGGACGGCCAAGCCACCAAAAATGGAGCAGGTCTAATTGGCGCCGTCACCTTCCCAACTGGAAACGTGAACATCAGAGGTCTTCGTCCCGGAACTCCCAGGCCGGACGACCGTTTCGCCTTATGTAAAACAATGGAGGATATGTCATGGACTGGAATCGGGTCGAAGGAAACTGGAAGCAGGTCAAGGGTAAGATCAAGGAACAGTGGGGCAAACTTACCGATGATGATCTTGATCGCATCGCTGGCAATCGCGATCAGCTCGAAGGCAAGATCCAGGAACGATATGGTATCGAAAAGGACCGTGTTCGGCAGGATATTGACGACTGGTATGACCGGCAAGTCTGGTAGGATCGCATTAGGCAGCCATTTACAAGAAGAGGCGCTGCTTACTTAACGGCGCTCATTGGTGGGCTGGCAGTCGCAAAGCCATAGCCAGCCTGTGCGGTCTGACCCACTGTTGCGCGTAAGCGCAGACGGACCGGCGCCTGGCCACCTTTTGCCGAGCGCGCCGCCACCGCCCGCCGCACCGTAGGACCGTCACTTCTCGAGCGCGGCGTAAGTGGCGCACGGTACCTCCGCAATACGTCTCGGAGGCGCCGAAGGCGAGGTCGCCCGAAATTCCGCAAACCGATATGGGACGAGGGCGACCATGAAGGTTAGCGTGCCCTCACCTCCGCCATCGCCGAAGAAGGCCGCCTTGTAGATGGAAAAGCGGATCGTGCCGCTGTCGGTGTGCTTGGCGCTATATTATTGCAGTGACCCTGCCCGACGCATCGAGACGACAACTGACTTGCGCCTGCCGGACTTCGATGCCGCCTTTTCTTGCATAGTCTATTCGCACCTCGATCGGCGCCGTGAGTGCACCCCGACGTTGATCCAAGGCGCCTGCGCTTGCCGCGTGGACACGGACGGCCCCAAGCGGCATCGCAGCGGCCATGATCGCCGCGCGGCAGGCTCGCACGATCAGAATCGGCGTACCGGGTTTCGCTGTCAGTAGTCCCAAAGATACAAAGGGATATCCCTTGGAGGAGTCACGGTCACCGGCTTTGGAAGGCCTGAGGACGGGTGGCAGGACGATGGATTGCTCAGCGGTCTTGGCAGAAGCAGGGGCCGTCGCTGCAGTCGAACTGTCGGGTGCGGTTGCCGCTTCGTTTTCGGCGGACGGATCGTCGCCCACACTGGTACTTGTGCTTGTGTCGCCAACGTTGCCGCTGGCACCAACGCCTGCGTCGACTGGTCCGTCATCTGCACCGACCGAAGCTCCAACATTTGCTCCGCCTACGCCGTCGACGCTCGTGCCCGCCCCCACAGATACGCCTTGCGAACCGGCGCTCACTCCAGCACCGACCCCGACACCGCCCGCCCTACCGCCCACGCCTGCTTCAAGAGCTGAGGCAGGCCCAACTGTGATCCCGATCGTCAAAGCGGCTGCGACATATGTCTTCATTCTCGTCTCTCCTGCGGCATACATTTCGCTCACTAGTTTTCACTGGCGCGGCTCGAGCTTTTTGATGGCCGTGTTGGAAGCAATGCTGCGGGAAGAGGTATGGTTGCCAGCAGAACGGTTTGCGGCGGCTTTTGGACCTTCACTTTCTGTTTTTCCAAGCCCGGTTTACGGGCTGGTTGGGCGCCCGAACGCGATAACCTACTTGCAAGTGCACTCGCGGGGGTACGTCTTTTTGGCGCGCGCTCCACAGCCGCAGTGTGACGCTTACCCTTGGCAATATCAATTGCCTCACGCGCGGCACTGAGGCTGCGGGCTAGACCGATAGCCCTTTCACGCTCTTGGTCGAGCGCCGCACTCAATTCTACCGAGTTCTGCTTTAAAGCATCGCGTTCCTGGCGAACAATATCGAGGTCACGTACAGCTGAATCTGCTCGTTCGAGTCCCAGCTCGAGTGTTTCTCGAGCCTGCTTTAGAGCGGCCTCGGCCACCTGTCGCTCCCTTATGGCGTTGGCCTGCTCGACGGCTGCCAGATTTGCGCCTGTCTTGAGAGCATCGATAGTTTGGCGAGCCGTAGCAAGTTCTTGCTCCAAGAGCTCGACCTTGTGCCGCTCGTCATCAAGCGTTCGCTTCGCAGCAAGCTGGGAGGCGTCCTTAGAGGGGAGTGCTCCAGGCGCGGCAGCCTCTTCGCTGTTCCAGAGACTGGCTTCGGCCCTGTAGCTTTCGATAACGCGCTGCGCCGTCTCCAGATCGAGCCCGAGCGCTTCCTCTGTTCGCTGCTGCTCTTTTAGGGCTTGCGCTTGCTCAGCCACCGTGTCTGCCAGCACGTGTGCTTGGGCGCTAAGATCACGTACGCCGCGCTGCATAACGTCTAGCTCCGCTCGTGCTGCGGCCAATTCGCGGCGCAAAGCCACTTCATGCTCGCCGAGCGGCGTTTGCGCGCCCTTGTTGAGTGCCTGTGTTTCGCTGAGCACCATCTCACTAGATTTACGGGATCCGAGCGTGCTCGGTTGTTGCTTGCCAGGTTCTTTGCCGACCTCGGTGTGTTCGGAGACCACGACCGACGAGCTGTCGTTAGCCGTGGCAACCGCTGGCGCTTCGGGCACGAACTGAGCATTTGCCGGAGATGTCAACAGCAGAACGAGGCATAGCGGGATGAGGGATGGCATGGCGTTACACCCCCTGCCGCGTATCTCGTGAAGTAAAATCAAGGGCTGTCGTTTAATAAAGGCGAAGTCACAGCGGAGACATTTTGACGTGGTGCCCTGCACACGATTCATCACTGAACCTCGCCGATCGCGGCGCTCACCGCTATTGCACTCTCCACTTACTGCATGCAGCAGCGCCGGGGTGCCGCACCAAAAAGATCAATGCCAGTGAAGCACCCTCGGCAAGGCCAAAGCACGGAATAACGCGCGAAGGCTGTCCCCTGTTTCCTAAGTTGTCATCGTTCGAACGAACGGGACTTTCGTTCATTTACTCTGGAACTTGTCTGAAACTCCGGAAGGCTGCCCTGCTCATGCTGCATGCTCCCCTGTCTGGTCACTCCAGACCCTCCAAGGCCCAGCCGCGGCGCTCGCATTCGACCGAGTGTCGTTCCTCACCGCGCCTAGGAACGCGACGGCCTCTCCGCTCGTTGATTGCTTTTCGAATCGAACCGCCGTCATGCCGTCCACCTCGATACGCAAAACGGAATACGATCCGATACCCTCCGGCGAAGGCCGCCTTGCGAGAGGACGGCACGGTAGCGAGGCTGCGCTCTTAAGGTCGCCCTTACGAGCGAAGTTAGCAGCACAGCATGAGCCATGTGACGTTATTGACCGGGCCTGAGCGTCGTCGTCGTTGGCGTGAAGAGGATCAGTGCCG
>NZ_JAMYRK010000038.1:0-61249 GCF_040321335.1 Mesorhizobium sp. M0437 | reverse complement strand
GAAAGGAAGGTCAAGAGACAGGAAGAAGCCGCCAGAGGGTCGATTCCATCGAATCTGCTCCGGGAAAGGCGAAAACACACTGTCCAGCTGACGCAACATGACGTCGCGATTTGCACGATACCAATCCAGCGCGGGGCGAATCCAGCCACGCAAGCTTGCTGCCTGCTCGATCAAGAGTCCCGCCACAATCGCTTGGGTAATGTGGCTTGTATTGAGCGAGACGAAACTCTTGCGCTGGACCAGGTTTTCCCAAAGTGCCCGGCAAGCGCGCGCGTCTCCAAATATTGTATCGGGCAGTATCGCAGCTCCCACGCGGAGAGCTGGGCTCAAGGTCTTGGAGAATGTGGACAGGTAAATAACACTTCCTGCCTCATCCAAAGCGGCCATCGGAGGGATCTCATCACCTTCATACCGAAATAGCCGATATGGATTGTCCTCCAGAACGATAATCCGATTTCTTGCGCACACTTGAAGGATATCGCATCGTGAGGCCTTATCGAGGACGCGCCCGGTCGGATTGTCAAAATCGGGAATGAGGTATAGAGCGCGGGCCCTCCGACCATTCCGGCGCAATTGTAGGACGGCGAGTTCGACTGCCTCTGCAACGCAAGGCGCTGAGTTGGACAATGCTGCAACGGCGACCCTTGCGGCCTTACCTGCACCGGTCGCACCAATATACGTGGGATTGCAGACTAGGAGCACATCCGCAGCTTCAGGGCACAGCGCGGCGAGGCAGAGTGCGAGCGCTTCCTGGCATCCTGAGGTGATCAGTACGCGATCCGCCCTCGCGGGAACCCCCTCATCAGACCGGACCTGTTGCGCAACGAGCTCGCCGATAATGCCGGCGGTTCGTCCATACTGCAGCAAGTGCGACAATAATTGCCCGCCCCCGTGACCGCCAGCTGAATAGCGTTCATATACCACTAGCGCATTCAACAGCACCTGGGGGTCGAGCTTGTCGAAGAACCGCTCACTCGGTCTGCCAGACGCCAGCGAGACTGCCGAGGGAAACGCACTCGAGACTTCGTTCAAAAAATTCATAACTGAACATTGCGATCTGTGATCCAACATCGAACCCTGCGTAGGACTATCGGCGAGCTGAGGACCACACCAGTCTCAGAGCAAGGGCATCATTGAGGTCTAAGGGCTCACGCATTTTCACGGCTTATTCGCCAGAATGATCAAGCTGATCAAAAAGGCACCCATCGTTTGATTGATGAATCCATCCTGCGCGCCTGAGTGCATGTCTTCGAAGCTGAGCCGCCTCTCAAAGCGAGAGGACTCGGATCCTATGAAGTTGGCAAACTGCGTCTACGCACACCTAGAGCTGACCGGATTTTTGGTAGTCATGAGACGATTTCTCCTCAACCGCGACCCAGATACACCATGACCGTGCAAGTGCCGTGCCAAAGGAAAATCACGCCAAAACAATTAAGTGGCGCTACTAAGATGACTAGTGTCCGACATTGTCGGACATTGGACGCAAGCATCTGAGCAAGGCTCGAGTTTGTCGCGCGCGGGCGGGTTGTCGGACAGGACGATGCCAGGATCAGGCCAGAAAGCTCTAAAGGTGATACCGTGGCGATCCGGGCGGTGGAGGTACGCTGATCGAAGTCCTCGCCGATTGCTCAACGCGCGCCACGGCGTAACAGAAACGGCCGAGGATAATCGCCGCTGGATGAAAGTTCAGTGGCATGTATGGACGTATATGGACCCCGCCCGATTGCAACAGGTCGGCTAGATCAAGATCGTCGGTCACAACTGCTGACGTATATCCGGCTTCCTGATGCGGCTGGACAACGTCGTCGCCGCGAGCCCCGATGGATTTTCGCGGGCTTCCACCTCATCGGCCCCTAGACATTGGCCGAAGCCAAGCCGGTCCACACACCAGGTTCGGGAAGCGACGGAATGACCGTTTCACCATCTCCTACCATTTTGCTGCAATTGCTGGGGTGAGACCTCCTTCTGTTATTCCTTCGTTTGCCGCTTCGCCTTAAGCTGCTTTCACCGATGGTGCGTGCTCGTAGACTGTGCCGCCCGAGAGCATGGCCCACACGATCCTCGCATTCTTGTTGGCGAGCGCGACAGCCGCGACATTGGGATGCCGCCTTTGCCGCAGCTTACTAAGCCAGAGGCTTCGAGGATCCTGCTTGCCGGCTGCTTTGCCGAGCGCAGCGCGAGCGCGTCAATGTGCGCAGATAGCGATCGCCGCGCTTGCTGATACCGAACAGGCGGGCTCGCCCTCCACTGGATCGTTGTTTCGGCACGAGACCGAGCCAGGCCGCGAACTGGCGGCCGTTCTTGAAGCAAGTTCGATCACCTACGGCAGCGATCAAGGCTGTCGCGGTCACAGGGCGGATGCCTTCGATCTTTCCAAGCCGCTGACATAGTTCGCTGTTGCGAAAGAGCTCCCGAACCCGCCGATCATAAGATGCAATGCGTTGGTCCAGTTCGGCCAACTCCGTTTGCACTTCTCGGATCAGCACCCGCACCAATTCATTGAGACCATCGTCGCTGCCCCCCGTAATTTCAGCAAGGGCCCGGCGCAGCCGTGGGATGTCGCGGGCAATGACCACTCCATGCTCGGCTAGAAGTCCACGAACCTGATTAACGAGCTTGACCCGATCTGCAACCAGACGGCTGCGAATGCGATGAACCGCTTGAATCGCCAATTGATCGGCTGATTTCGGCGGAACAAAACGCATCGTCGGGCGGCCTACGGCTTCGCAAATCGCTTCAGCGTCATTCCGATCGTTCTTGTTGGACTTGACGTATGGCGTCACGAACTGAGGGCTGATCAGCCGAACCTCATGGCCGAGATCGGAAAGCACCCTTGCCCAATAATGCGCTCCGTTCGAGGCTTCCATGCCGACCAGACATCGTGGCAGATTGGCGAAGAAGGGGGCTACCGCATCGCGGCGTAGCGTTTTGCGCACGACGACTTTCCCGTGGCAGTCGACACCGTGAACCTCGAAGACGTATTTCGCTAGATCCAGGCCTATTCGAACGATCTGCATGACATCCTCCTTCGTTGCAGTTGGCGTTCGAGATTTCACCTCGCCTGGAGGGCGGGGTCCATACCATTGGCCTCCGCAGGCAAGGGCTTTCTGACGTTGCTGCCAGATTGGTCGGGTGCAGGCATGTATTCGGCCTTTGAGTGCGGCCTATTGTTGCCGCTGGCCCTGATGAAGTCCGCTGATCGGATCCCAGAAAGGTCAACGCGCTTTTAAGCGGCACCCACTGAGCGGGTTTGTCCGATCCCGGCTCGACCGTCCGTCATCACACCATCAGCGCCTCACCAATCTCGGCAATCCTTCTCGACTGCTCAAACGGCGGCCGAAGCCTCAAAGCGTCGTCCGGACATCATTAGCGCCCAAACGACCCGCGCCATTTTGTTCGCCAGGGCGACGGCGACGACGTTGTATGGCTTCTTCATCAGAAGATCGGCCGCCCAGCGAGTTGATGGCGCTTTTCCTGTTCGGCTGAAGCGGCGTACGGCATGGGCACCGACCACGAGAAGGCGGCGGAGATAAGGATCGCCCTGCTTGCTAATCCTGCCGAGACGGTCCTTGCCGCCCGATGAGTTCTGCCGCGGCACCAGACCTATCCAGGCCGCCAGCTGCCGGCCGGATTTGAAGAGCGCTACGTCTGTCACGGTTGCGGCGATAGCGCTTGCAGTGATCGGGCCGATTCCCGGAACTGTCTCCAGGCGTCGGCTCAGTTCATTCGAGCGATGCCAGGCATGAATCTGGCGATCCATCTCGCTGACCTTCTCGTGCACTTCCCGCAATTGCCCGATCAGCGGAAGAAGCGCCGACTGCGCAAGCGGCGAGATGAGATCGTGATCATCATCTTCAACCAACGCGATCAGCATTCCGACGCCAGCAACACCCTGGCGGGTCACGATGCCGAACTCCGCCAGGTGGCCGCGCAAGGCGTTCACCAGCATTGTCCGTTGCCGGATCAAGAGCTCGCGGACCCGATGCAGCATCAGTACGCTCTGTTGCTCCTCGCTCTTCACCGGAACGAAGCGCATCGTCGGCCGGGCCACCGCCTCGCAGATCGTCTCGGCATCCGTCGCATCATTCTTCTGCCGCTTCACTTTACATATGGCTTGACGTAGGATGCAGGCATCAGCCGAACGTCGTGACCCAGTGACATAAGAACCCGAGCCCAGTGGTGCCCCGTCGCGCAAGCCTCGATGCCGATTAGGCACGGCGGCAATGCTTTGAAGAACCCAGCGACATCATCGCGGCGAAGCTTGCGACGGACAACGACAGCATCAGCGCCATTGACCCCGTGGACCTGAAACACCTGCTTGGCGATACCAGACCAATTGTGGTAATCTTCTCCATGGACGGCTCTCCCTCATGTGACTTTCGACAGCCACACTTTGGCACATTGCGATGCCGGGAGCGGAGGCCGTCCACCACATCAGGTCACCGTCCCTGGCGCAGATCAGGTGACGCTTTCCTTTTCGTCCAGTTCGTTCGCCTCGACCTGTTCGGCTTCTTTAAGCCCGAGGAGAAGCTGATCTTCAGTAAGTGTTTCGGCGCGTCGGCCCGCTGGCGCTGCAATCCTCTGATGATCTGGCGCAGATAGGCATTTTCCGCTTCGCGCGAAAGCACCATCGCTTTGAGCGCATTCAGGTCACTCGGGGCGCAGGTGCAGGCGGCACGGCCGGTCCAGTCCGCGAGTGTCAAACGGTCGAGAGCGATGTCTCGCCGCTTGCAGATTTTTGGCAGTCTGTAGAGAGTGAGGTGATCGGCGCATTTGGAGACGGCGACTAGGCTACGATCGCTTTTGTCGGAATGCCACCTTCGATCAGTCTTGCGGGACCCTGGTAGGCCGGCGGGCGCGCCTGAAGTCGGATCACCAGCATCGCTATAGAAACCGAGGGGACCACACCTCTTCGATCAGTATTTTCCAGCCTGCTCAAGTTGCTCGAAAAGCTCTTGTACGTTGTTTTCAAGAAATGCTTCCTCTCCGTTCCGATGGATGAGTTCAAAGCTTATCCCCGTATTAGGGCATCGAGAAGAGAATGCTTGTGTTAGGCCAGGTCCCTCAATAATGGTCGTGTCGAACGACAATCCCCGCGCTCTAAGCGTATTGACCGCCGCCGACACATCGTCGACAGCTAATGCAACATGAGCTAGACCTACCCCGTAATTTTGGACAAGTTGAGACACCTGCGACTCTGGCTCTGTGCCTTGGCAAAGTACAAAGCACATGTCGTTCCGAACCATGTCCGCACACACCATCCCAGTCTTCTTACCCTTTATATGCAAACGCCGCCTAAGCTTAAAGCCAAGGACATCTTGAAACAGGTGGATAGCGTCATCTAGTTTATGAACCGCCAAAGCTATGTGATCAATGCTGTGTAATCGAGGGTCATGATGGCCATTTGCCTCGATAGATACTTTCAGAGAGCCATCAGACGGCGAACCCACGGGATAAGTCATTTTTTGAGTCCTTCTGTTTAGGTGATGCAGCCAATTTAATGATCAAGCCATAAGCTTGCTAACAGCCTGATTACACATGAGTAGCCTCGCGTACGGGAATGGTCCATTTTTGCGTGGTCGTGGGACAATTTCTGCTCAGTGTGAGCGCGTTTGTCGATGACTTGCATTTAACATGCCAACGGAAAAAACAGGCGCTGGCGTCTGGAGCGGTTTCGCCGCTGACAGGGGGCAGGTCAAGCCGGTCAGGTTCACGCGCTTTGAAGCGGTGGGATCCCGATCGTCTGGTCAGGATCATGCGCGCGGAGCGCAAGGCATGATCGCCTCAGGAGTTGTCGTTTACGTGTCGTGCCACCAGATCCGGAGAGCATGAGGAACTGTGTGGCGGTTGGTGGCGGAGGCTCTCTGAACGGGCCGGAACGGATGCGGTGCTTCTTGATCTTGTTGTATAAGGTTTTGCGGGTAATGCCGAGCGCGGCGGCAGCTTTGCCGCGGTGAAGCTTGTTCCGGCGCAACGCGTCGATGACCCATTCTCTCTCCGAAAGGGTCGTGGTCCCTTTGGTTGCCGGTTTGGCTCCAAGAACCGGAAGGACCCGTTCCGCCGTGATAATGTCTGCAGCCGCTCGAACAGCCGCCGCGAACCGAACCGAGACAGGGTTTTGGTGGTCAGCGAGCCGGACATGGCATCGTCATCGAGCAGTCTTTTGACCACCTCCCCCGCCCCCTTGGCGCGCAACTTTGGCATCACCGCAGCAAGCGGCTCGGCGCGCTGCGAAAGTTCTGCGGCCAGCCGCAAGGCATCATCCGCGCCCTGGGCCAGCGCCAGGCACGCCGCCCTTTCAAATTCTTTTTGCTCCCCCGGCCGAATCCGCTTGGCGCGACCGTCACCGGTTCGGAAGGCTAGAGCAAAAGCCTGGGCCATCAGCAGCGGCACCGGCCGCGGCCAGCGCAGCTTTTGCGCCAGAACCAGATCGGCGCACCACCACGCCAGCAATTCCGCTCCCGGCGACAGGGCAACAACACGGCTGGCGGCTGCCGCAGCTGTAAACGGCGCCGGCCGGCCGGCGCGCATCACATCGTCAATCGCACCCGGGAGATCGGCAAAACCGTCATCCCAGCGCAGCCCGAACTGATCGACCTTCAGCCAGCCTCGCGACGTCGATCGCCGGCGGCCGCGATGCCAGCTGCCGCCACGCAGCCAAAATGTTCCCGGCGGGGCCGGGATCGCCGTCAGCAGGACGCAGATACCAGGCATTGCGTAGCGCGGCCTCATCCTCGGAGCGGCCGGCTAGGCGCACGGCGGCAACGGCGCATTTCAAGGCAAGCCGCTGCCGCCAGGCGCCGGCCCAGGAAGGCTGCGGCGCCCGTGCGAGGCTGTCGAGCGCGCCCAAGGCGGCGCCGGCCTGGAAGGCGGCGTCGGCGTCGCTCGGCCCGCCGCCGGCGGCAAGCGCCCAGGCCGGGACGGTCGGCGGCGAGGCGGGACTGGCGGTCGCGGGATCGAGGCGAATCATGATTTCGAGGGTAAAGCGCCGGTGCGCTTTGCGCTAGAATTTTCGCGCCAAAACGCACAGCCTGTCGGCGTGATAAAACGAACGATAATTGCATTATCGTTCGTTTTTGTCATTACGTTAGAAATGGCCGCTGTCGCCCGCGGTTCAACGGTCGCAGGAGAGTGTCAGCGACCTTTTTGAAGACTGGTGGTCATTAAAGGAGGTTCGACGATCACGGTGCACGGGCATCTGCCACAGACGCTTTCAACCCTGCGGGCGCAAGTCTGTCACCGGCCGGTAGAAGATCACACGCACCGACGGAACAAGCTGGTTGAGGTAATCGAAATCCCCAACATTGCCGGTCAGGACCGTCGCGCCCAGCAGACCGGCCTGGTGCAAGATCAGCGCATCGTTGAGGAAGCGGCGTTCATGGCCCTCCCCTTTCGGCAGACGGCTCAGCCGGAACAGCAGGGCGGCAAGCATGCCGGCGCGTCCCCAGGCGGTGGCGTCGGGTGCATGCAGCCGGTGCACTGGAATGTCTTCAATCGTGCCTGCAACCACTTTCAGGACCGACTTCGTCGTGGGGTGCGCTGGGTCGAGCCGGCCGAACAGGTGGCTGAGCTCGGCAAGGCAGACGGCCGAGTGCTGACAGAGCCTATAGATCAGAAGGTCATCGACCACTTTGGGCGTGCGCCCCTGAAGGACATCCAGATAGACGCTCGTGTCGAGAAGCAATGCACCGCCGACAGGCGGCTGGTTCCCTGCCCAGGACAGAGCGGAATCCGGCCGCCGTTCCAGCCCGCCGGCACGCCGCTGTGGTTTGAGGGAACGCAGTGCGCTCCCGAGATCAAACGCCAAGATCAATGTCTGCGGAGATGCTGCCCTTGCGGCGGACGAGCTGGGCGCCAAAATCGTCCTCGAGGGCCAGCCGCGACAAGGCGAGCTCCAGCAGCTCAGTGTCGGAGGTCACATGAGCGCGCTTCTTTGCCGCCTCGATCAATTCCGACGGCACCCTGCCGGAAAGGCGTGTGTTCTTGGCCGCGCCGAGAAGGCCGACCGCCCTCGCCTGCTCAAGCACCAGACGGTTCCGGGTGTGGGCGATCCGCTCCTCGCTTTCGGCTGCCGTTGCGCCACGTACGCTCATCCTGGATTCTCCTGTTGAACGAAACATAAGGGATGTTGAACATGAAGGCAAGGATCGGCACTGAGAAAGAGGGCTCTAGGAGGGTCAACACTGGATCGGACATGGTCCGTCGCCCGGTCATGCTATAGCACGACCCAGCGTGTGGTCGTACGCGACCGGCGCAAATCCCGGGAGCTATTGGTCAAGCACCTCGCGGTGGACAATTGGGCGCTTTGGTCGCACGTTGGGGCTCTCAGAATCGCACCACTGTGACATTCAAATGATCGAGAGTTTCGATGGGCAGTCCCCGCAATTTCATGACGCCCATCGACGCGGTCGACACCAGCGACCTGCCTGACATTGTCGACGTCGTCATGGAAATGGGGCACCCGGATGAGGCTCCCTCCCCTCCCACGCAGGTCCTCGACCCGCGACAAGCATCACTGCCTGCGCATCTCGAAAAGCTGGCCGACCGCGCGCGCGATTACGTCGAGGCGGCGAGTTCGGCAAACACCCGTCGCGCCTATGCCGCCGACTGGAAGCATTTTTGCGCCTGGTGCCGGCGCCAGGCGTTTGATCCGCTGCCGCCAGATCCACAAGTCGTCGGCCTCTACATCACGGCCCAGGCCTCAGGATCGGAACGGGACAAAAAGTCTGTGTCGACCATTGAGCGCCGCCTGTCGTCGCTGACCTGGAACTATACGCAACGCGGTCAACCGCTCGACCGGAAGGATCGGCATATCGCCACCGTGCTCGCCGGTATCCGCAATAAACACGCCTCCCCTCCCCGTCAAAAGGAAGCCATCCTGCGCGACGATCTTGTCGCCATGCTGGAAACGCTCGATCGTGGCACGCTGCGCGGTCTGCGCGGCCGCGCCATGTTGCTTTTGGGCTTCGCCGGCGGCCTGCGCCGCTCCGAAATCGTGGGCCTCGATGTTGCGCGCGATCAAACCGAGGACGGCTGCGGCTGGATTGAAGTTTTCCCGGACAAGGGCGTGCTGGTTACGCTGCGAGGCAAGACCGGCTGGCGCGAGGTCGAGATTGGCCGCGGCTCGTCCGATGCCACCTGCCCGGTCGTCGCCCTGCAGACCTGGCTGAAGCTGGCCCGCATCGCGCATGGCCCCCTCTTCCGCCGCGTCACGGGGCAGGGCAAAGCTGTGGGCGCCGAGCGGCTCAACGATCAGGAGGTGGCGCGGCTGGTCAAACGCGCGGCCTTGGCCGCCGGCGTGCGCGGTGATCTTTCCGAGGGCGAGCGCGGCCAAAAGTTTTCGGGCCACTCGCTGCGTGCCGGCCTCGCGTCCTCTGCCGAGGTTGACGAGCGCTACGTGCAGAAGCAGCTTGGTCACGCCTCGACAGAGATGACACGCAAATACCAGCGCCGGCGCGATCGCTTCCGCGTCAATCTAACTGAGGCATCAGGATTGTAGAGTGCGGTACGCCCCCCAGCCGCAGGGGACTCTGGATGCGCCAATCCACCCCGGCGCCACACATCCAACCGTCAAGTTGATGGGTTTCCAAGGTTTATTGGTGCGGCGCAAGCCTCCAACTTGAGGAGCTGTTCCCAGCTGGGAACTCAAAGTACGGGTTGTGCGAGAAGTTTGCTTCTCGATGAGTTCTCCAGGATCCTTCGCCGACACGTGGACTAGCCCCCGAGGGAAGTTGCCTGGCGACTGCAGGAGCCTCTTGCTCGACGCTGGAGGAAAGTGCGCGTGGACAGGGCGCCCACGTGCCAAACGGTGCTGATTGCTGTCAAATCGCATGGGACGCCTGGCGACAGATCCGAGCCGCTGAGTTGCCATTCGCGAGAGTCGCTCGGCCCGGAAGGAATGCCTCGTTGCAGGGTAGGGGCCGTGGGGCGTCTAACTTGTCAGCCTGGGGCGATCACCGAAGTGGCATCGGAAGCGGCGCGGCATGGCTGCATCACAAACACAACCCATCGTCTCCGACGCAAAGGATGGTGACTCCCCTAGGACTGCGCGAGCTCAGTGCCTCCTCCGTCACAACGGGAATTTCGCCGCCGCGCCAATGGGGGGTATCTCTCCATGCGCAGAAACCTACCGGCGCTTCTGTAGGTCGCTCGCCGCCGTACGCGGAAGCCAGAGGCCAACCGGTACACCAACGTCGACTACCTACGAGAACAAAACGGGCAACGGGGCTCGCCCGTGCCCCCATGCTGCGTAACCACCTTCATAGCTGTCTTTTTCAATGCCTGATGCGCAACTTTGACGGCACAGGGAAGCCAGCGATAACGAAAAGTTCCCAGCTGGGAACTGCCCTGTGTCCATTTGCTCGAATTCTCCGAATCGGGCATACCTCCAGTAACGGAAAAACCGCGTAATTCGAAAAGTTGGCGTAGTTGGCGTGGCGTTAACAGCTTGTTAACCACAGTCGCTATCAATAGGCGCTGGGTGCAAGAGGAGAATCTGGGTGACGCGGCATCTAAGTAGCCTTCAGTTCATGAATACCTTTTCGACGAAACTCGAGAAGGCACTCAACAATCTTTCGCTGGCTCAGTATCCTCCTGATGCGATTCGTACGATGCGCAAATTCACTTCGACGGAAGTGGCAGCATTGCTAGGAGTGACCGAAGCTTACATACGGCAGGTCTCCTTAAAAGGGCAGGGACCTGAGCCAGAGACAACGACCACCGGAAAGCGCCTATATTCTGTGGAGCAGGTGCTGGACCTTCGGATGCACTTGGCGGAAAAGGCACGGAAGAAATGGATCAATCCTCGTCGTGTTAAAGGCGAGGATTGCCAGATCATCGCGATCACGAACTTCAAAGGTGGATCGTCCAAGACAGCGACCACTATTCACTTGGGTCATTGGTTGGCACTACGTGGATATCGCGTTCTCGCAGTCGACATGGATCCCCAGGCGTCGTTAACAAGTCTGCAAGGAGCGTTACCCGGATTTGACTACCGAGAAGGTGACACCCTTTACTCAGCGATTCGGTTTGACGATCCGGTGCCAACGGAAAAGATTATTCATCAGACGCATATCATCGGATTCGACGTCATCTGCGCCGGTCTTGAGCTGACAGAATTCGAAACGGCCGTCACCCTTGAGATGCGCAAGAGCGGTGGAACCAGTTTTCTGCTTCGAGTGTCGCAGGCCCTCGAACAGATCGTCGATAGCTACGACATCGTTCTTCTCGACTGTGCGCCGTCACTCAATTTCCTGACACTTTCATCGCTCACTGCCGCTACCGGAGTCCTAATCCCAGTTCCAGCGCACATGCTCGATGTCGACTCCACAGGGAAGTTTTTGGAGCTGGCCGCATCTTATATGCAAATCCTGGATGAGGCTGGTGCAGGCGCACGTTGGGATTTCGCCAAATTCCTCATCACAAAGTTTGAGGCCAACGACCACCCGCAAGCCAACATGCAGGCCCTAATGCGCCAAGTGTTTGGCGAGGATTTACTTCTGAATTCAGTCTCCAAATCCACTGCGGTTGCGGACGCTCTCACTTGGAAGCAGAGCCTCTATGAAGTGCAACGATCGAGGTTTTCGGCACCTAAAACTTATGATCGTGCAATCGAATCGATCAATGCCGCGAACGCGGAAATAGAAAGCCTCATCACAATGGCATGGAGGCGAGAACAGTGAGCCGTAAAGATTCTAAGGGCATGTTTGCTGCTGTTTTGGGGCAACTCGGGGAGGACAATTCGGAGGAGGGCGTCAGCCGCCGCACGTCATCGCCGCACCTGATGAAGGTGGCGGCTGGTGTTCGCCAAATGCAAGAGCGTAGCGATATCGCCGACAAGTTACTGAAGTCAGGCGAACAGATCATTGAACTCGATCCCGACAAAATACGGCCGTCGTCTATCACCGATCGATATGATGACGCCTACGAGATTTCCGCCATTGCTGAGATCACTGAATCCATGCGGGAGCGCGGTCAAATTGTGCCTGGATTGGTTCGGCCAGTACAAGGCAAGGATGGCGAGTTTCAAATCGTCTATGGTCGCAGAAGATTAGCGGCAGCTAAGCAGCTTGGGATCGGATTCAAAGCGGCCGTCCGCGAGTTAACTGATGAACAAGCAGTCATTTTCCAAGGCGAAGAAAACACCGCTCGAGAGGATCTTTCATACATTGAGAAGTGCGCTTTTGCGCTTGCGCAGCAGGAAGCGGGATACAAACGGGACACCATCTGCGCTTCGCTGTCGACAGGAAAATCGCATGTGTCCGAGATGATCAAAATCGCCTCATCGGTCGACAAGGAGATACTGCAATCGATTGGTAAAGCTCCCGGGATTGGTCGAGGACGATGGCAGGAATTCTCGAACCGCTATTCCATAGACGGCTCACCCGCAAAAGCTTTCGATCTTGTTCGCAAAAACAAATTCCGCGAGGCAACGTCCGACGACAGATTCATTATTCTGCTTGAGACGCTTCCATCGGATCATAATGCGATCAAAGAACCTGCGGGTCCGGCCAAGCCATCAAAGCCCAAGATTGCTATGAAATCCTGGGCTGCTCCAGACAAAACAGTCAGCGTCAGCCTCAAAGACAACGGAAAAACTACCATGATTGCCGTGGGAGAGGCTGAAGGATCGCGTTTCGCAGCGTTTATCGCCGGACAACTGGACGACCTGTTTGAGGCCTTTCGGAAGTCCATCACGAAACAAGGAGTCTGAAACCGCAAAAGAAAAAGGCCCCCGAACGGCAAGCCGTGGAAGCCTCTCTCTGAACTAAGCACTCTGAGAATCGCATCTCCACGAATCACTGTCAAGAGTCATTGGCGTCGTTTTGGCGAGCAGGTTTCTTTTGCCTAATCGAGGGTGAAAGAAAATGGAGACGACTATTGCAACGACGCCCTTTGGGCGGCGGCCGATGACGCTTGGCATGATTTCAAGCCAGGTCACCGCAAGGGCGGTGCCGAAGGACGCGACTGTTCACAAATGGCATGTCTTCCAGGATATCAAGGACGCCAGGATCGCTCTGGGGGCCACAGATCGCGCTTTGGCCATTCTCGACGCACTGTTGTCGTTCCATCCGGACACGGCGCTTTATGGCGACGGCGAGCTGATCGTCTGGCCATCCAACGAACAGCTGATCCGCCGCGCCAACGGAATGCCCCCAACGACCTTACGGCGGCACTTGGCCGTCTTGATCGAGTGTGGATTGATCATCCGTCGGGACAGCCCAAACGGCAAGCGCTTCGCCCGGAAAGGGCAGGGGGGCGAGATCGAGCAAGCCTATGGCTTCGACATCTCGCCGATCGTCGCGCGCGCCGAGGAATTCAAGGAGCTGGCGGAAGCGGTCAGATACGAGAAGAAGGCCTTTCGTCTCGTTAAGGAGCGGCTAACCATATGCCGGCGTGACATCGTCAAGATGATCGACGCCGGGATTGAGGAGGGCGTGCCGGCGAATTGGGGCAGGGTCCAGCAGGCCTACCAGGCGATTGTCGGCCAGATACCACGCACCGCACCCAGACAGACCTTCGAAGCGATTGCCGAGGCGCTTGAAGGCCTTTGGGCTGAAGTGCGTGAAGCATTGGAATCATTTGTAAAAACACAGAAAATGGACGCCAATGAGTCCCGAAATGGACGCCACATACAGAATTCAAAACCAGACTCTAAACTTGAATCTGAAAGTGGCTTAGGAAATATAGATGAAGCGGGCGGCAACGTTGCGGACACCGACAACGTACGGAGCCTGCCGAAGCGCGAGCTGCCGCTAGGGATCGTGCTGGATGCCTGCCCGAACATGCTTTGGCTGGTAAAGGGCGGCGGCGGCATCCGCAATTGGCGTGAATTTCTGGCCGCGGCCGAGGTTGCCCGGCCGACCATGGGCATCAGCCCGAGCGCCTGGGAGGAAGCGCGAACGGCAATGGGTGAGCAGCAGGCGGCGATTACCATTGCTGCGATCTACCAGCGACAGGACCAGATCAACAGCGCCGGCGGATATTTGCGCAGCTTGACGGACCGGGCAAAGACCGGAAAGTTCTCGGTCTGGCCGATGGTGATGGCTTTGTTGCGGGCCAAGCTTGACGCGTCGAAGACGGTCGGAACCGGTTCAGGAACTGAAGCCGCTGCCGTCGATTTGGAGACGGCAGGCAAGGTTGTGCGCACCGAATCCCGGTTGGAAATCAGCGATGCCTTGCGACGCAGCCTCGACAGACCGGGGCGCGGATCATGATGAGGAGGGCGGGTTTTGATCCGCTCTATGAGCTTGAACGATCGCTGCAGCGCTTGTCGGGACGAGCGTCTTATGAGAGCATCGAAGGCATGAAGAACGAACACGACCGGGAACCGACGCCCGATGAAACCGCCGGAATGGTGTGGTGGAACTCACTTGCGGAATCCGATCGTGCGGCTTGGCTGGCGCGGGCTGACAGCGCGGTTCCAGCTGATGCCTGGGCCGTGTACAAGCGGCTCGGGGATCTTGAGCGTCAGCCACGGACCGTAAACTGAGGACCATTCTGTAACGGGATGACGTCCTTGTCCCTCGGTCAGCTCGCGGGTAGTTCGGCGACGAGACCAAGCCGGCGGGCTCGATCAAGCAGGTTCTTGACTGATGAGGCCGACCATTTAGCGCTCCCTCGTGGGGTTCGCTCATGCAGGCGCTCGAGCTGGCCAGCGATGTCGCGTAGCGATAGGTCTGGGTTGGACTGATCCCTGCCACAAGGGTCATCAGGCGATCTTCGGGAGGCTGAGGAGACGCCCTCTTTAGCAGGGTGGATCCGGCCAGGTGCTCGGTGACGAGCCACCTCACTGCCCGCCGCAGTCGTTCAGGCGTCCAGTCGAGGCCGCGCTGCTTCAGGACCCGAGCGATATCGTCCCAGTTGTGATCTGGTCGCATCCGGCGGACTGTCGGAAGCCACTGGTTCATCGTTGATTGTAGCCATCGGCCATAGGCTGCCTTTTGCACCGCAGTCATCTTCGCCAGGGCTTCGGGCTTGCGCTCCCGGATACCAGGATTGCCAGGCAGCCGCCCCTTCGCTCGTGCGGCGATGATGCCGGCCTTGGTCCGCTCCGACATCAGCGCACGCTCGAGCTGGGCAACGGCGCCGAGTACCTGTAGCGAAAACATGCCCTGTGGCGTCGACGTGTCGATTGGATCTCGGAGAGATCGGAAATGCGCGCCCTTCTCAGTCAGATCCTCGATCACCTGAAGAAGATGGCTGACCGAGCGCGCAAGGCGATCGAGACGCACAACGACCAGGACATCGCCGGCGCCGATATCGCTGATCAACCGCAATAGGCAGGGCGAGCTCTTGACGCACCGGATCCATGTTCCTGAACGACGACGTCGCAGCCGGCCGACCGCAGCTCAATCTCCTGCGCCTCCGTCGCTTGTTCGTCCGTCGACACGCGCGCGTAGCCGATTTGCCGGCCCTTTGGTCGACCGGAGCGTCGATCTTGCGCTTCACGGCCCATTTGCGGCGTCTCTCAGCATTGGGAAGGGCGCTTGTACAAACGCCGAAGATATCAATAAACGATCGTTTGTAAACGTCTTTAGTGGCCTTCTGTAGCGGCCCGGCAGCGCCAAAATCCGCGGAAACCAACGTTTCGGACCACTCTAGGCGCCGATTGTCCCACCCGCTGTTCAATCGGGAGGGACACTCGCACGCTATATAATAAGAGGTGCCGCAAAGAGCCGCCTATGAAGGAAGCGAAAGGCGTGTTAGCTTCCGTATAGGAAAATCAGCGAAATATTACAATGGGATACAGACTGCGAGAATTGCCCCTCCAGGTGCTGCTTCCGCACATAGGTCGTGCCGATGTCGGTTTTACTTCCCGATTTCAATTGAAGCGCTAAGCTGAAAATCCCGTACTCCCTCGACCGTCATTACAGCTTCGGACGGGGGAGGGGAGGGGGCTTTCAAAGGCCGGAAGCTTTTGTGAGGTTGGTCCGGAACCGATCGCGTCGGCGCTGATACTTGCGGGTCATCTCGGCCGAGGCATGGCCGAGAAGCTTTTGGACGTAGCGCTCCTCGATATCGGCCGAGGAGGCAAGGCCCGCGCGCAGCGAGTGTCCTGAAAACAGCAGTTCTCGCTCGCCTTCGGGAAGATCTCCGCGCACGCCAGCAGCGAGCGCCGTCCGCTTCACTAGACGGGCCACATGCTTGCCGGAGAGCCGCTCGACATCGACGGTCTTGTTGTCCTTGAAGATCCGGCGGAAGAGGGGGCCTCTCGCGATGCGCCCGAGCCTGATCCAGGTTTCGAGTGCGACGACGGGGCAGGAGAGGTCGCTGGAGCCGCGGCCGACCTCGACCTCGCGCCAGCCGGTCTTGCCGCGCAGCGTCACCAGAACCCCCTTGTCGGAAAAAATCTCGATCCAGCCGGCGCCGTCGCTCTTGTCGTCGCGGGCGACGTCGAGGCCGACGATTTCCGAACGGCGCAACCCGCCCGAAAAACCCAGGAGCAGGATGGCGCGGTCCCGGAGGCCTCTCAAACCATGATCCAGCGTTGCGACCATGGCCAACAGATCCTCGCCGAGCACGGCCTCCTTCTGCCGTGGCGGCTTTGCGTGCTTGCGGCGAATCCCGGCGAGCACGGTGGCAATATGCCGATCGGCGCGATCCATTGGCACGCCGCGCTGGGTAAAGTTCCAGGCGAGGCCCGAGAGGCGCCGCTCGATCGTCGCGACGGAGAGGGCAGGGGCGCCGCGTTTCGGCTCGCCTGATGCACAGGCGCCGATATAGAGGCCGATAACCTGGCTCGACGGTGGCATCGGCTCAAACCCTTCCCGGCGGCACCAACTGGCAAAATGCCGCCAGTCCTTGGCGTAGGCCTCCTGCGTGTTCTCGGAGCTGGCGGCCTTGGCATAGCCTGTCGCGGTCTCGACGAGGGCTTCCAGCCGCGCCGGCGATGGCGATGAGCCCATTTCCAGCACCAGATCGACGATATCGGGCAGATCGCCGTCAAGATCGTTGGCGTCCGAGAGATCGTTTTCGGTGGCTTTGGCCGGGGGATTTTGCATGGTTTGGGAGCCTATCACGATACGTCCGATAATGAAACCTTATCGGACATAAAAGCGTTGCGACAGGCTGTGCGCTTTGCACCGGATCGCTAGCGAAAAGCGCACGATGGCGTTATCGTCCACGCCATGATTCGTCCCGCCATGTCGCCGATTGCATCGACCTGCGAGCCGCCCACCGTGCCCGGCTGGGCGACCCAGCGCGGGTCGGTGACAAGCGATGCGGAGGCGGCGTTCATGGCCGGCGCGGCGTTGCATGCGCTCGACACTCTGGTGCGCGCGGCACCGCCCTGGGCCGGCGCCTGGCGCCAGCGCCAGGCGTTGAAATGCGCCGCGGCCGCCGTGCGCCTCGCCGGCCGCGCCGAGGACGAGGCGGCGCTGCGCGACGCCTGGCATCTGCGCAGCCCAGGCGACGATCCCGGCCCCTCCGGCGCCATTTTTGCGGCATGGAAACGACTGGCCTCACGCTCGCCGGCGGTCGACGCCGACGGCCTGCGCGGAATCTGCGACTTGCTCGGGGTCCGCTGGGATGGCGCGCTGGCGACCATCCCCGAACGCATGGACGATCTGCTGCGGTCCGCGCCGCCGGCGCCGTTCATGGCCGCCGCCATCGCCGGGCACCTCCACGCCGCGCGGCCGGAGGCGGCGTTTTTGGGCTGGTGGCTCGCCGACCTGGCGCTGGCGCAAAGATTGCGCTGGCCGCGGCCGGTGCCGCTCCTGATGGCGCAGGTGCATTCGTCAGCCTTTCGCACCGAGGGCGCACGAGGCGCAAAAATACGGCCGAGGGAGCAAAAGTTCGAGCGGGCGGTCTGCCTCGCGGTCGCGCAAGCCTCGGTGGAGGCCTGCCGGCTGGCCGCCGACATCGCCCGGAACGCCGCCCGGCTTGCCGCGGCGGCGCCCAAGCTCAGGGCGAAAGGGGCGGGGGAGGCGATCAGGTTGCTTCTCGACGAGGACGCCGTGCCCGGCTCGCTGCAGACGCCCCATCTGTCGCGATGGGGCGCGCGGCGCCTGTTCGAGCGGCTGACCGGTCTCGGCGCGGTGCGCGAACTGTCCGGCCGCGCCACCTTTCGCATCTACGGGCTGTGATGATGGCGGCGCGTCCGACGAAGGCTCGCCGAGGAAATGGGGATGGGCAACGACTGTTGCTTGACCGGGATCTCGACCACCTGCCGCCGGAGGTTCGGTGGCGTGAATGGATGGGGCGGGTCGAGGCCGTCATTTTCGCTTCCCACCAGCCGGTGTCGCGGGAGGTTCTTGCGCGGATGGTGGGCCGCGACTGCAATCTCGATCTTCTGATCGACGACATCCGCGCCGAACTGCGCGGCCGGCCCTACGATCTGGTGGCGGTCGCCGACGGCTGGCAGCACCGCACCCGGCCGGCTTTTTCAGACGCTATCCGCGCCGCTTCGGGCGTCAGCGAACAGACCGTCGACCTGTCGCAATCGGAAGCGCTGGTGCTGATGACGGTGGCGTATTTCCAGCCGATCACCCGCGCCGAGCTGTCCGGTTTTTTCGGCCGCGAGATCAGCCGCGACCTCATTGGCAATCTGCGCGGCGCCGGCTTCATTGCTTCCGGACCGCGCGCGCCGCAGCCGGGGGCGCCCTACACCTATGTGACGACGAAGACCTTCCTGTCCCACTTCAGCTTCGAGACGCTGCGCGATCTCCCCGACATGGAGAAGCTCGAGGACGCCGGCCTGCTCGACAAGGCAAAACTGCTCGCCGACTTGTCCGGCGCGCTCGGCATTGTCAGCGAAGACGCAGAGGCGGAGGAGCAGGGGCTGCCATGACGCCACCGCCATTCGGGGAAGACACGATCCGTGCCCTCGCCACCGAGGAATCCTTCGCGCGCGGCAAAAGCTACTTTCGCAGCGGGGCTGTTTCCGAACTCGTGCGCCGCGGCGATGTCCTGACCGCGCAGGTCGAAGGCAGCGAATTCGCGCCTTACGTCGTGTCGGTCAGGCTCCGCGATGGCGGCGTCGCCGACACGCGCGGCGTGATCGAGACACGCTGCTCCTGCCCCTACGACTGGGGCGGCGCCTGCAAGCATGTCGTCGCCGTGCTCCTGAAGTTTGTTGCCAAGCCGGGCGAGGTCGTGGAAAGGCTTCCGCTCGCGGACATGCTCCGGGACCTCGATCGGGCGGCGCTGGCGGCGCTGCTGATCAGCCGGGCCGAGGAGGATCCGGGCTTGGTGCTCTTGCTCGAGGCGGAACTGGCCGTCGGCGCGCCGGACGGATTTTTGGCGGGTGCGCGCCGCACCGCCGTCGATCCGAAACCGATCAGACGGCAGGCTGAGGCGCTGCTGTCGGGGCGCAATTCCCGAAGACGCGGCTGGAGCGACGATGTCCCCGCGATCGACGAGGACGGCGTCGCGGCGCTGATCGACAAGGCGAGGCCTTTCCTCGAGGCGGGTGACGGTCGCAACGCCCTCGCCATTTTGGAGCCGGTCACCGAGGCCCTGGTGCCCGCATGGCTCGAACAGGCCGACTGGGACGAAACGCTGCACGAGTTTTTTCCCGTGCTCGGCCAACTGATCGCCGAGGCGGTCCTGATGAGCGATCTCGCACCTGGCGAACGCGACGACCTGATGGCGCGGCTCGATGTCTGGCAGGGCGAACTCGACGGCTACGGCCTCGACGACCATCTGCAGGTCGCGATCGATGCGCTCGAACAGGGCTGGGATGAGATCGGTCTTGCGGACGTGATGGCCGGCCGGGGACGAACCTGGCCGCTCTCGGGCCAGGGCGACTGGATCATGGAGCGGCTGACGGAAGCCCGGCTGCGGGTGCTCGATATCGGCGGGCGGGCGGAGGAATTTCTCAACCTCGCCAGAGCGGCGGGACGGCATGGCGATCATGCCGCGATGCTCGTGCGGCTGGCACGTGTCGCGGAAGCTGCCGCTTATGCCCGGAAACAGTTTCGCTCCGCCGAAGAGGTTCTGCTGCTCTCACAGGTCTTGAAGGAGGCGGGACAGATCGACGAGGCGCTGGAACTGGCCGAATGGGGTCTGACGCTGAAGGCGGAAGAGGACCGCTCCTATGGGATTGTCGGTCTCGCGCGCTGGCTGCGCGATTGCGCCGCCGCGCTGGCCAGGAGAGAACCCGCATTGACGGCGGCGGGCGCCGCTTTCGAGCACAGTCTGTCGCTCGATGATTTTCGGGCGGCCGAGACCCTGGCCGGACCGGAATGGACGGCGATGCGCGCCCGCCTTCTCGCGAAGTTGGCGGCGGCGAAACACGCTCACGACCGGATCGAGATTTTCCTGAACGAAGGCAGGATCGACGAGGCGGTGCGGTCCGTCGACGTCGAGAACGTTTTGCGCAATCCGTCCAATACGGTTCTTATGCGCCTCGCCGAGGCGGCGCACGCCAGCCATCCCGACTGGGTCATCGATGTCTGCGAGCGCATGGCCGTCAACGTCATGGATTCGGGCCAGGCCGGATTCTACGAACTGGCGGCGCAGTGGCTGGAAAAGGCGGTGCTCGCCTATGATGCGGCGGGCCGGTTCGACGACTGGATCGAAAGGATCGACAAGCTTATCGAAAAACACCGGCGCAAGCACAAGCTCAAGCCGCTGCTCCAAGCGTTGCGCCCGGGCGCATAGGCATGGCCGGACGGCCTTGGAGAGCCAAACCGCCATATCGTCGCACGAACGCGGCAACATCGTCGATAGACCCTGACCGACGCTATTCCAGACGGTAGCCAAGGGTCCGATATCCGGTCCGCCGCTTCGCGGCCATACGCGCCAGAACCTGCACGGCCCCGTCGACATAATCATAGACGAGAACGTCGGACTTGCCCTGATGTTCGCGATGCAGGCGCCCGACATACTGGGCGAGCGTCCCCTTCCACGAGATCGGCATGGTCAGGAACAGCGTGTCGAGCCGATGGTCGTCAAAGCCTTCTCCGAGATAGCGGCCTGTCGCCAGAATGAGCCGTTCCTGATCGTCCGATACGCGAAGGGCAGCCTCGGCCGCATTGCGGTCCGCAGCCTTCATGCCGCCGCGCAGGACCACGAGATTGCGAGCAAACTTGGCAAATCGCGCCTGCAAGCGTTCGAGATGATCCCGCCGTTCGGTCAGCACGACCGGCGACCGCCCCGCTTCCAGCGCCTTCAGCACGTCGTCGAAGATCAGAGCGTTGCGGGGCTCGTCCACAGCAAGCGCGGCATAGATTGCTGGCATCGAGGGGCGTTCCATGTTCGCAAGGGAAAGCGGAAGCTGGAATGTGGTCGGTCGTTCCAGGACACGGTGGCTCAATGTGCTTTCGATTGCCTGGTGGCGCGCACTCGCGCGATACCGGACCGGTCCGCATTGCATGAAGATGATCGGATGGTGCCCGTCCTTGCGCGCGACAGTCGCCGACAGGCCGAGGACGTATTTCGCCTTGGCGCGCCGCGCCACCAGCTCGAAGCTTGCTGCGGACAGATGATGGCACTCGTCTACGACGAGATGGCCGTAGTCGGCCACCAGATCCGAAACTTCGCCGCGCCGGACAAGGCTCTGGATAAGCGCGATGTCGATAATGCCTGTAGGTTTGCGGCGCCCGCCGCCAATGACGCCGATATGCTGCGGGTCAATTGCGAGGAAGGCTTTCAGACGTTCGACCCACTGGGCGAGCAGTTCTCGGCGGTGCACGAGGATCAGCGTGTTGCGGGCGCGCTGCGCGATCAGTGCCGCGGTGACGACCGTCTTGCCGAATGCCGTGGCGGCAGCTAGCACGCCAAAGTCGTGCGCCGCCAGCGCTTCATTGGCTTCGACCTGCCTGCCCCTCAGCGCGCCGAGAAACCGTGTGCCTTCGGGAAGCGAAGCTCCCGATTCCCGGCGATCCTCCAGGTCGACGTCACCGCCGTGATTCCGGATCAGGCCGATCACCTCGTCCAGACAGCCGCGCGGCAGCCCGACATGACTCGGATGCACCTCCGCGCAGGAAATGATCCGGGGCTTGCCGAAGGTCGACAGGCGCATGGCCTGGGCGCGATAGAACTCCGGATTCTGGAAAGCAGCCAACCGAACGAGCCGCGCCACCATGGTGGCGGGCAAGCCGGCGCGTTCGACATAGGCCTGATCCGCGAGCACGATCTTGATTCGGTCCGGCAGCGGCTCGGTGACTGCGATCGTAGCACGCCTGGAAGGCGTCATCCGCCAGGGCTCATCCGCTGCTTCATCCTCGACCGGCAATCGCACGCCGAGCACGCGGCCCCGCATCTCCGCCTCGTCTACCAAGCGGCTCACCGCGTCGGCGGGCAGAAGCGGCAATGACGACAGGAACGCCCACTGGTCGGCAAAGGGACGCAGATCTCGATCGACAAAGACGCTGTTGCCCTGTTTCCGCGCGCGCCGCTGCAGCGGAAGGGCGATGAGATTTCCGAACCCGCCAACCGGCATGGTGTCCTGGCTTGGAAAGAAGCGGTCGTAAGAAGCAAAGCCGATTTCCGGGCGTCGCTCCATGGTCTCGGTCACGAGGAGGGAGCCGAGCTGTCGCGCGGTGCGCGCCGGGATCGGTTCGGAGAAGAAAATCCAGAGATGCCCGCCATTGCCGGACCGCGACCGCTCGAGCGCGGAATCAATGCCCTTGGCATCGCAAGTTTCCATCATGGCGATTGCATCCGCGGACCAACTCTCGCCGTCGAAATCAGCCGCCAGGAACCAGCAGGTTTCGTCGAGCAGCAGCGGGTAGACCCCGGCAACGAAGTTCTCGGAGCCGCGTCGCGACCCGGTCGCGCCACGCAGATGGTTTTCAATTACGTCGTCGGAGACCGGAATGAAGGCCTGACGTGGACATTCGCCACATTTTACCCGCGGCTTGCCGCAGATTCCCTTCACCCACTCATTGGCGCAGGCCGGCGCATAGCCCGACCGCCCCGCCTTCCTGTTTTCCCAGCGGACCGGATGCACGTCCGATCGGCCAGCAAATAGGCGGCGGAACAGAGCAATTTTGTCTACCGCCGTTGACGCATTGGTGACCGGCGCGGCTTCGGCGAAAGGCGCGGACAGGTCCGCCAAGGGGAGCAGTGCCTGTGGCTGATCAAGCTCGACAAGTCTTGCTTCAAGGGCTCGTCGCTCCGCAGCCAGCGATTCCAGGCGGGCACGGATACGGTCAATCTCATCGTCTCTTTCAAAATCGCATTTCGACACAGCCTGAACCACTGTCTGTCAATCAAACGCCAGATATGTCAGCTCGGCCTCCAACAGGCCGATATGCTCTGGTACCATGACCACCTAACTGCCGTTCTCTAACACGTCGATAAGCGCCAATCAGGGCAGAAAGATCGACGCCCTGGATATCAATCGTCCTTTGGGGAGCTTCGTCCTCGATCATGACACGCTTGCGCATCCACTGGCAGAGCGGTTGCAAGGCTGCAGCAAGGCTACCGGCGGCGAGAATGCGCTGACGCCAGAAGATGATTTCGAAAGCCTCCGTCCCGGCCGTCAGATGATCGTGACATTCTTCTGCTATTTGGTCGAAACAGCGGATGCGCGCGGCTGAAGATAGGTTGATCAGCGTCCTGGCCGAGCCGGGATCAACGGCCGTCGGAAGGCTGAGGAGTCGCGCGATCAGCGAACTCTTTGCGAGAAAGCCCTTGGCGGCCTCCATGCGGAGCATGTCATGAAGGCAGCGCTCGAAACGCCGCGTTGCCGCTTTCACGCTGACTTTCGCGGCTGTTCTCAGGTCGAAATGGCAAGTGGCGCAATGATGCTGCGGAATAAGGCCCGATTGATTAAATGCTGCAGTGCCGCTGCCGCAAGACGGACACCGGTCACGCAGCCCGCAGCCGTGCATCGGGCAGGAGATACTGCTCGCCATCCGCCACCGCCGGCGGAAGTAAGGCGCCAAATCGGAGGTGAGGCACTGAGGGCAGAATTGCAGCCAGGTCGAGCGCCCTCGGTGGCCGGTCTGGCGCAGTGGTAGCAGGAGGCGCGTGCGCTCATCCTGCGCAAGGGTCATTGCAGCCAAAGTGTCTCGCGCAACTCCGGAATAGTGATGAAGCAGGCGCGCCGCGCCATCCGGCAGCGCAAGATCGAGCCGCGCCGACCACATGCCGCCGTCTATCCCGAAAACGTCGGCAAAATGGCGCGGTGCGATGCCATTGGCGAACGCCAGGCGATTGAGCCAGCTCGATAGCAGCTCATCCGCTTGCGGCACGACCACGACTGGCCAGCGGTCGGAATGAATCTCCCGGTAGTGCGACTGCACTTCGATCGCGAACTCGGCCGTGCCGGTCATAGCCGCTATAGCAGGGCTTCGCGCACCGGCGCCTGACGACGGGCCGAGAGTGGAATGTGGCCTAACCGATCGATCATCGCCATCGAGATGCACTCGGCGCCGGATCGGACGGCGACCACCGCCGCCTTGGTGAGGATGGCGACGACCTCGCCGATCAGGCCCTCCGAGAGCGAAAAGATCTTGCGCGCCATTTCTTCCTCCGACAGGTCGGAGCTTTTGGCGAGCGGCAGGGCCGCCTCGAGACTGTCGAGGAGCGCCAGATATTCTTCGCCATAGCGCCACCGCGGGACCGCGCACAGCTCGAACCGGCTCGCCATTTCATCGGTCGCATTGATAAAGTCATAGACGGCGACCTCACCGATCAGCACCGGCGAGATGTCGTGAATCCGGCCAAGCCGACGCAGGAAGGCGAAGATCGCCTCGACGTCGTGGGTGCGGCCGCGTAACGCGTTGTGGAATTCGTCGAAGATCAGGATTCGGGGCGCGAGGCTGGCGAGCAAGTGATCGAGTTGCGCAGCCTTCCGACCAACATTGCGGACGTTGCCGATCGGCGCTTTCAGCGCCTGAAGGACGCTGGCATAGAAATGGGCAAGCCCCGCGCCCTCGTGGGTTTGCACGATCCAGACCCGTTGCGTCGGAGACATCCTCAAATGCTCGATTGCGAATCGCTCGGCGACCATCGTCTTGCCGTTGGCGTAAGGACCAATCAGCATCAGGCCGCCGGTGCGCAGTGCAGCCGGACGGGAAAGCAAGTCGGCCAACCGCTCATGAGCGTCCAGCGCCGCGTGATGGCCGATCCAGCGCGGCGAGCGGATGAAGGCGATCCGCTCCTCGATGTTTCCATCGAGATAGGGCCGTACATGGTCGAGAAGATGATCGGCCATTCACGCGCTACCATTCTTCGATCGGCAGCCGCCGCTTTTGACGCACCGGGTGCTCCACCGGGGCCGGCGGCACCGGCGCCATTGCCTCATAAGGCTTGGAAGCTCCCGCCGCATGGCCAGCGCGAACGGCGTTGCGCAATTCCGTCTTCTTGTGCTTGGCGGTTCCGGCAACGGACGCAATCTCACGGCGGAGCTGGACCTTCTCGACATTCGACCGGGCATTCGCCATCCGGCGGTTGGCGCGGTCGCTTTCGTGCTCCCACAGGGTGACCGGCGTCAAAATCCCGTCACGGCGCCGGACCGAGCGAAAGGCGACACCTGCGGGGTCGCGGACATAGACATGACTGATGTCGCGCGGATCGTAACGAATCTCCAGCTTGCCCAACCGGTCGCGTTCGGGAACGAACGAACCGAGCCATGGCGCGTAATAGAACAGGGCAAACATGCTGATGCCTTGCGGCGTCAGGCGCCGTTCGGCACCCGGCAGAAACGTCAGCAGGACGTCATGCGCGTCGTCATTGAAGCGCGGATTATCCACCGCGTGTGCCTGCCACTCGGTAAGCGGCACTTTTAGCGTCTTGGCGTTCTCCTGGAGATTGTGATCGACGACAGCAAGCGCGACGCAACGCTCGAGATCGGCAAAGCTCAGGCAAGCACGTTTCTCAGACGGATATTCGTCACGGTCGGCCACCGATCGTCCGGTCGATCCCGGGTGCGTAGCAAGCACGGCATTGAGCTTGCCCAGCAGACGCTCGACCACACCACCCTGATGGACGCGGCCGCGGTCACGATATCGGATGCCGATGCCGTATTCCTCGCAGCCGCGCTGAAACGCCCGCCCCTTGAACTCCTTGGCCGAGTCCGTGACGAGTCGGCGTGGTCGGCCGAGCATTGGCCAGTCATGGTCAAGGCCGCGTGCGGCCATCCACTGCTCCTTCGGGCACATTGCGTGCGCAAGACAGAGTGCGACGGAGAGGGAAGACGGCTTTTCCAGGGACAGGCAGAAACCCAGAATGCAGCGCGAGAACACGTCGGTGAGGATGGTCAGGTAGGCGCGGCCGACGAAAATGCCGGCACCGTCGACCACCTCGACGAAGTTGATGTCGGTCGGCGTGTGATCGATCTGACAGACGTCGAGCGGGCGCGGGGCATGGATATAGCCCGGCCGCGGCTTGAGGCGACGAAGGTGCTTCGGGTTGGCTGACCGCCCCTTGGCAATCTCTTCCGGCGTGAACAAAGCCGGGATGCGGCGCGCGGCGGCAATGTAGGACGGCGGTCGAAGGCCGGCCTCCTCGCAACGCGCGCGGATTTCGGCGACGACAGGGGCAAGCGGCGGCGCTTCCAGAACAAGCCACTGCTCGCGCAATGTCGCAGCAATGATTTCCTCGATCTTCGACGGCAACCGCTTCCGGCGTGTGTTGCCCGTTTTCGGCAAGAGCACCGTTACTGTTCGGTCGTCACGATAGCGCGCCAGGAGATTGTAGATCTGACGGGTCGACAACTGCAGCTCAGCCGCTACGCGAGCAATCGCCGATCGGCGCGGCGCGGAACCATCGAGGACCTTGTCGAGTTCGCTCGCTATCCGCCGCGCCTGCGACCAGTGGTCGTCGGTCGCAGTTCGGGACGCGGCCGAAGGCCCCTTTTGCACCAGCTTCTGCAAGGCGGCACCCCATGATTGAAATTCTTAGCGAGAAATCAGTCGCGCAATACCACCCAAAGCCAACGCGGATATGACATTCGCAGGATTGAAATCCGCAAGTAAAAGCCACAGCGGCTTTGGCACGGCTCGACGAGCGGGTCGCCCGCTCTCCCGTCCGCGACGGCCTTGTCGAGCGCCAGCATTTCGCCGACGCGGCTTCCGCGCTCTGGCTCGAGGGCGAACTCGTCCACATCGAGGACCTCGTGCTGCACGACGCCCACATGGACATCCGCACGCCGACCCACGAACTCACCCGGGCGCATGCCGTGCTGCGCGCCCGCCGGCGGATTTTTGCGCAAAAACCGGACTGGGCGCTCAGCCGGGAAGGTTTTTTGGCGCTGACCGGTCGCGGCGGCGTGACGCCGGCATCGGGACAAAAAAGCCGGGAAGGGGAGGGGGCTGGAAGCAGCACCTTTGAAACCGACGGTCGGGATGACGCTGAGGACGATCTGCTGGCCGAAGAATTTGCCGAGATCGATGCCGTTCTGGCCCGCTCATCCAGGATTCTGAGTGGCGCCGACGTGCCGGCTCGAAAGGAGGAAACGTCACGACGTGACCGGCCGGAGCCGCAAAACGGCCTGATCTACGATCTCGACTGGAATGAAGAAGAACGGCTGGCCGAATGGCAGGCTGTGCTCGCGGAAACGCGGGCGCAACCAGTCGTGCTGCGCGCCGCGATCCTGCTCGAGGCCTGGACCGACATCGAGGTGCTGCAGCATGCCGCCTGGCTCGGGCCGCTGCTCGTGGCCGCACTGCTGCGCCAGGAGGGTCTTGCCGCCAACCATCTCGCCAGCCTGCATCTCGGCGCGAAAAACATTCCGCGTGAGCGGCGGCGGGCGCGCAATCGCGGCGATCGGCTGCTCGCCTTGCTCGATGCCATTCATGACGCCGCAGTGGCTGGCCTGAAGGAACACGATCGGCTGGTGCTGGCAAAAAGCCACATGGAGCGGCGGCTCAAACAACGGCGCGCCAGCTCGAAACTGCCCGACCTGGTCGAGCTGGCACTCTCGCGGCCGCTCGTCTCGACGGGCATGATCCAGGAGCGGCTAAAGGTGACAAAACAGGGGGCGCTCAACCTGATCGGCGAACTCGGCCTGCGCGAGATGACGGGCAGGGGAAGGTTTCGGGCCTGGGGAATTGTTTAGTCCGCAGCCATTCGCTACTACCTTTACGAAATTATCGAACTTGACGAAGTTGCGCTCTGTAACCATCTTGATGACAGCAAGAGGTTCTCATCATGGGCGCTCCAAAACGCAGCAATCATAGCGGCGCCGCGCCCGCTGCGGGAGGCGCCGCCCTGAGCTTCACGACAAAGCTGCCGGCACGGGCAGACTTCAAGAGGGTTCTGCTCGAACGTTATCAGGAAGCGATCGCACGCAGCCGCAAGGTCGGCCATCGCGTATCGTTCCGGGTAGAGGTCGATCCAACGGCTGGTGCGCAGACGATCACGCCAGTCGAGGAGCAACCGATCGCTTCAGGCGATACCTTTCCTGTCGAGGGCACGGGCATGCCCGATGCCGAACTTGAGGCGGCTCTTGCTGGAGCGCGCGCGCGTGGCCGCAAGCGTGTTGCCGAAATTGTCGCCGGCGAGGACATGCTGAGCGCGGATGCCTTTGCCAAGCTGCTCGGCACGTCGCGGGTGACGGTCAACGCCAGGCGGCAAAGCGGGCAGGTGCTCGGGATCGATGGCGCCAAGCGCGGATTCCGCTTTCCTGTCTGGCAACTCGATAAGGACGGTCGTCCCTTCGGGACATTGCAGGCGCTGCATGCCATATTGGGGAATAGTGCCTGGGCCGTCTATCGGTTTCTGGTGTCGCGCCATGGCGCCCTCGATGGCCGGACGGGCCTTCGAGCCCTTCAACAAGGCGATGACGCTCGGTGTTGGCCGCGGCGGAAGGCATGGCCAGGGGCGATTTCGACTGAATGCCCGGCGTTCCACCTCCACCCGATTTCGGGCGTGCAAAGCTCGAAATCGAGACCATATAGCCGGGACGGACATTCGGCCGGATCTACTGGAGCACTTATCGCGATCCGCTGGGACACGGGAAGTCGCCGAGCCGATTCAGCGATCCTCGACGCCGCGTTGACGCCAATCGGTTTGGTGTTCTCTATCTCGGTGACTCCCTGAAGGTGTGCTTCCTCGAGACCGTGCTCCGCGACCGCCGCGAAGGAATCCTTGACGATCTTCCGGTGGAGGAGGTGGAACTGACCCGACGGCGCTTTGCGGAGATCGCGACCACGGCGGACCTACGCCTGGTCGACCTCAGAGGCGACAATGCCGTTCGGATGGGTGTGCCGACCGATGTCATTCGGGCACAGCGCCAGAACTTGGCACGCCGGTGGTCGCTAGCGTTTCACGAGCACCCATCTCAGCTTGACGGAATCATTTACCCCTCGCGCCTCAACGGCGGGACCAATCTCGCCATCTACGACCGGGCGATACCGAAGCTTCAAGCGAAGCGCGTTTTGACACTTCTCGGCGCGCCAGGGCTGGCTCAGGTTCTGGAGGATTTCAGGGTGGGGTTAGTGTGAATATGCAGCTCGTATCCCTTGGCGAAGATGGCTGTAGTGCCAGAAGCGTCCACTAAGCCGGAGCAACGGAACGACTGGTGTGGGGGCCGAAAGCAGTCAGGCGGCTTAAGGCTACCGATTCGCGAAGACCAGACGTTCGCTGGCGCGAGAAGCGTCGTGGCCGTTCCGCTCGAAGAGACTACTTGCCCGAAGGCACTGACACATCCATTTCTGGCACGTAGCTGGACATGAAGTTCGAGCATCGCCACATCAGCATACGGACCGGCAGTCTGATGGCACTATTGTCATTGATAACAACCTTTGCGACCGACGAAGCGTCTCGCGACTGCCGTTGATGTTTGAGGAGTGTGAATGACGGTACGCTTTGCATTTGACAACAGCTATTCTCGGCTGCCGAGCTCGTTTTATGCGCGTGTTTCCCCGACCCCGGTCTCCGCACCGCACCTCCTCAAGCTTAACCAGGAGCTGGCCGTCCAGCTCGGGCTCAACCCGGTAGAACTCGCCACGCAGGCGGGTGTTGAGATTCTTGCCGGCAAACGGATTCCCGAAGGTGCCGAGCCGATCGCTACCGCCTATGCCGGACACCAGTTCGGCCAGTTCGTGCCGCAGCTCGGCGACGGAAGGGCAATCCTGCTAGGCGAGATCGTCGATCAGGAAGGAGTGCGCCGGGATATCCAGCTAAAGGGCTCCGGCCGAACACCGTTTTCCCGCGGCGGCGACGGGCGGGCGGCGCTTGGCCCCGTTCTGCGCGAGTACATTGTCAGCGAGGCCATGGCGGCTCTTGGCATTCCGACCACTCGGGCGCTTGCTGCGGTCATGACGGGTGATGAGGTGATACGAGAAACCTACCTGCCAGGCGCAGTGCTGACACGGGTTGCATCCAGCCACATGCGGATCGGAACCTTCGAATTCTTCGCGGCGCGCGGGGACGTGGATGCGGTGAGGGCTCTCGCTGATCACGCGATCGCCCGGCACTACCCGGATGCCGCGGGTGCTGCTCGCCCCTACCTGGCACTGCTGGAAAGTGCGATTGCGCGCCAAGCGAACCTCGTAGCGCAGTGGCTGCTCGTCGGCTTCATTCACGGGGTTATGAACACCGACAACATGTCTATCGCCGGCGAGACGATTGACTATGGCCCCTGCGCTTTTCTGGACGTCTACAATCCCAAGACCGTATTCAGCTCGATCGACCAGTTAGGTCGGTACGCTTATGCCAATCAGCCTGGGATCGCCCAGTGGAACCTGACGCGGCTGGCGGAGTGTCTGCTGCCCCTCCTGGCTGAGGATCAGGACAAATCCGTGGAGCAGGCCCAAGAGGCGCTTTCTGCCTTCGCAGCACGGTTCAGCGACGCGTATAATAGTGGCTTGCGTAGCAAGTTGGGACTTTTGTCGGAGCGGGAGGGCGATCTTGCGCTGACGCAGGATCTTCTCGATCGGATGGTCGCTGGCAAGGCGGACTTCACCCTGACTTTCCGACGCCTGAGCGAGGCCGCTATGGGACCCGAAGGCGACGTCGCGGTGCGCAGCCTCTTCGAAGACCCTGCCCCATATGACGACTGGGCCGAGCGCTGGCGCAAACGGCTCGGGCAAGAGCCGCAGGAAGGTTCAGCGCGCCGGGCTTCCATGCAGCGCGTCAATCCGGCCGTTATCCCGCGCAACCACCGCGTTGAGGCGGTCATCGAGGCCGCCGTGGAGAAACAGGAGTTCGGACCGTTCGAGGACCTTCTGACCGTGCTCGGCAAGCCATACGAAGTCCAGCCAGGCTTCGCGAGCTATGCCGAGCCACCACCGCGCGATGGCCGCGTCTATAAGACCTTTTGTGGGACCTGAACCTGAGGGTCGTTGCGAAGAGATGCGTTGGATGACGAAAAAGAGCGCTCGATCGCGCGAGCGACGTTCCGGCTAGCATTCCAAGGTTTGCGCTCCGGTATCGCAGGATCGTGCTGGAAATGTCCCATCGTGCTTCTCCTTCGGGCACCATTGGCCGGAAGGGAAGCGAAAGGGGAATATTCGGCAGCTACGGGGCCGGGAGCCGACTGTCTCGTTTCGAATTGATTCGGTGCATAGCTGCCGTTCAGGTCATCTACTTCGAATCGCCTCAGCAATCAACGTGGTGCAGCTTTCAGATTTTCACTTTGAGAGGCAAACTGATATGTACCTCTCTACACGCCGTGCATCGGGGTTGTAGGGGGAGAAATTTGAGATGACAGTAAAGCTGCCGGCTCGGCCGCCCGTTCGGATCGAACATCTCGGCGACTTAACGCGCCAGCAGCGAAGCCAGCAGGTCGGCGAGCTAGTTCTCGGCGGAGGCTTGCTTGACGCCTGAGACAATCACTCGACTTCTAGCCTCAATGAACGCCGGCCGCCTTTTGGTGGTCTGCGGCGCCGGGCTATCGATGGCGCCACCCAGCAGCCTGCCGTCTGCCCGCACTGTCGCCGAGCGCTGCTTCGACAAATATCGTCTTGAATCAAACCCGAACTGCGACCCTGCTCTTCGGGACAATCTTGAGGCTCTCGCCGAGCACTTCGCGGGCCTCAATACCCTGCAATCGATCTTCATCGAACATCTGGTGCCCTGGCCCGCCTTCGTGCGGCCTTCGAATACCGGACATGCCGCAATAGCCGATTTTCTCATCATTCGCGCCGCCGTTGCCGGCATATCGAGCAACTACGACACGCTTATCGAGCGGCGGGCATGGGACTATGGCGCGGACTTCCGCGGTTCGCTCGACGGCGACGAAGCTACCGTCGATGCGGTCCGTCAGGCGCCCCTGCTGAAATTCCATGGCTGCTCCCATCGTGACCGGCCGTCCACGGTGTGGGCACCTTCGCAGCTCGACGACCCGACAATATCGGCTCGCATAGCACGGAGCAAAGTATGGATGGCCGCCAACCTTCGACAGAAGGACCTGCTCGTCGTCGGCTTCTGGTCGGACTGGGAATACCTCAACGCTGTGATCGGCGAAGCGCTGATCGACGTGCAGCCGCTGTCCGTAACGGTGATCGACCTTTCGCCAACGAATGCGCTGGAGCAGAAGGCACCGCAGCTCTGGGAGATAGCGCACGCGCAGAACGTGACGTTCGAGCATGTCCAAGAGTCCGGGGCCGTGGCGCTCGACGACCTTCGTCGCGCATTCTCATCGAACTACATTCGTCAGGTCCTGGACGCCGGACGGGCCGCATTCGAGCAAGCCACCGGAGCCCACTGCGACCCGGCTTGGCTAGACGTCGGAAATTTCGATAGCGAGGCCCTTTATGGTCTGAGGCGGGATGCCGAAGGCGTCTCGGCGGCGGAGCCGGCCAAGCTGCTTCGCCCGGCGAATCCAGAGGCCTTGGGCTTCTTCCACTTGCTGCTCCGTCAGGCGGGGGCAGTTCAACGCGCCGACGGTTATGAGCTGAACGGCCGGACCATTCGCCTCATAAACGGGGCACAATCCGTCCTCGGGACGCTACGCGGAAAGTTCGTCGAGCCGCCCGCTGCGATGCGGTCCGACATTGTTGTCGCGGTAGGTGCGACCGACCTGGGCGTCCCCGACAACGTCGTCCGGAGCGGCCGCGCAGGCGATGTTATTCGTCCAGACCCGGCGGGCGAGTGGTTCGATCTCCCTGCGGCAAGAGCGGTGTTGGGCATCTGATGGACATCTTCACTCAAGCCGAAATCCTCCTTCGCGACGCCCAGTACGAAACCTGGACGTGGACTGGCTCGGCCGGCCCCGTGAGCTGTTTCGAAAACGCAGCGCTGATGGGGTTCGTCCACGTCTTCGACACTGCAGATACTCTCCTCGGCACCTGGAAGGAGATGCAGCAAGGCTCGCTCACCCGCCACGCCGCTTCGTTGCGCGGCGCAGGAGCGAAGGCGTGGAACGTCTATTCGGTCTTTCTCACCCCAGATCAGGATGCGCGCCGAGGGCGCGAGATCGAGCGCATTGAAGAGGATTTCTCTCTGACCCGAAAGATCGCCAGGGCCTCGATCACCACACCCGATGACGTTGAGAAGGCGCTCCTACCGCTGCTGTCCATCCGTTCCAAGCCGCTGCTCGGCGCGTCCAATTTCGAAACGAGACTGCGCACCAGGCTGAAGGACCTTCCTCCGGACGCCGTTACCGCGTTTCTCAACGAGGCCACGCCAGCAGAGGTCGCTCGAATTTTGGGAGCGACATCGTGAGGCTCGATTGCATCGAAGTATGCGGCTTTCGTGGTTTCAGGGATCTCGTCCGGATCAAGTTCGGACGAGGCTTCACAGTCATCACCGGCCGGAACGGCGTGGGCAAGAGTACGCTGTGCGATGCAGTCGAGTTCGCGATCACGGGCTCCATTGATAAATACGCCGTCGAGAAGGCGGCGAAGGAAAGCCTCAGCGATTACCTTTGGTGGCGAGGCGAAGGCGTTCCTGAAGCCCACTACGTCACCGCCTCGTTCGTCGACGACGATGGGAAGCCGTTCACCATCACGCGCACGCGTGAATCGGGGGCTGATCGCTCGGCGGAAGAAATCCACGCCGCGCTCTGCCGCGCACCTGCGCCGGACGACGCGCTCCGGCAGCTTACCCGGACATCGATCATCCGCGACGAATGGATCGCCGCGCTCAGTCTGGACCTCACCGAAACGGAGCGATTCGATCTCGTCCGGTCGGCGCTCGGTGCTTTGGAAGGCTCGGAGGCGGGTAGCAAAGCCAAGGAGGTCGTGGCGGCCGCCGAAGCCGCTCACTCTAGAGACGAGGCCGCCTATGAGGCTGCCCGTTCGCGGCTGGCGGACAGGTTAACGCAGCAGTCTGAGACACAAGCCTCCCTTAGCCGATCCGGAGATGTTTCCGCCGCGCTCCAGGTGATCGCCGCCGCGGCGCCGGATGGGCCGCCCGAGCTGACGGCGCGGCTGGCTGCAGGTCGAAACGCGCTCGCGAACGGACGAACTCGATTGGGCCGAATGGGCGAAGCGCTTCAACTCGGTCGCGAGGTCGCGGCGGCGCAGGCGGCCTACAACGCTCCGGAGGCTGTTGCCAAACGCGAGACCGCGTCGGCGACGCACGAAACGGCGCAGCGCGAGCATCAGGCTACGCAGCAAGCCGTCTCGGAAGCCGAACAACGCCTCGTGCGCGAGGAAGAGACGGACGCGATCGCAGCGTCGCTGAGCCTTCTCGTCGAACACGGTGAGCGCCTCGGTCTGCACGACGAACACTGCCCGCTATGCGCAGCCCACCGAACCTCGGACGAGTTTGCCGCCGGTCTGGCCGCGGCGCGGCGACGGATTACATCACTGGCTTCGGGTGTTCAGGCCGCTCGCGATGCTCTCGCCACCGCGAAAGAGAACGCGCGGCAACCCAGCCTCGCGTTCCAGGCCGCCGCCGCAGCAGTTCAAACTGATGCGGACGAGCTGCGCCAGCTGCGCGATCAGGAAGCGGCACATGTGGACTTCTACACTCAGTGGGGGCTCGATCACCGCTTCATCCAGGATCCTGACGGGCTGGAGCGGGCCATTTCTCCCGAACGCGACCGGTTGATCGACCTCGAGCGTGCGCTCCTCGTGCTGGAGGCCTCGCAAGCGGTGTCGCGGATGTCGTCGATCGAAACCAACATTTCGGCCCTGCGAGCTGAAATTGAGAAACTGGCCAGAGCGGTCAGCCAATCGCAGAATGCCGTCACGGCAGCTCGCGAAATCGAACGGTCCGTCAGGCGCGTGAGCGCGGAAATCATCGATGAGCGGCTCGCTCAGATCAGTCCTCTGCTCAACGAGCTCTATCAGCGCCTGCGACCGCATGCCGACTGGCGAACGATCGACTACAGCATCCGCGGCGACGTCCGGCGTTTTCTGAGCCTCAAGGTGGGGGACGGTCTGAACCCGCAATTTGTCTTCAGCAGCGGCCAGCGTCGCGCAGCAGGTCTAGCCTTCCTTCTCTCGGTCCATCTTGCGCGGGCGTGGACACCACTCAGGTCCCTTCTGCTCGACGACCCCGTTCAGCACATCGACGATTTCAGGGCTCTTCACCTAGTCGAAGTGCTCGCCGCTCTCCGCTCGGACGGGCGCCAAATAATCTGCGCAGTCGAAGACCCCGCGCTGGCCGATCTGCTGTGCCGGCGCTTGGTGAGCACCTCGACGGAGGGAGGCCGGCGTCTCGACATCGACCTTGGACCGCTCGGCGCCACAAGCGTGGTCATTGACCAGGAAATCCATCCGATGCCGGTCGGTGTTCTACGTGTCGCCACCGCATGACGGCCGAGAGCGCGCAAATCGAACTTCCGGCGCCGCGCGAGCGTCGAGGGCACGGCCCTTGGAGCGATCTGGCGCTCCATACCATCGGCTGGCGCGCGTTTCAGGATCTTTGCTCGCAGGTATGCGAGGTCGTGCTCGGCCGGCCCGTGGAAATCTTCCGCGAAGCCCAGGACGGCGGCCAGGACGCGGTCTTCCTCATCCCCTCGGGAACCGACGCACCGCCCATCGGCACGGTCCAGTGCAAGCATACCTCCGATGCCATGAAGGCCTTGAAGGTCAGCGTTCTCACCGCCGAGCTTGAGAATGTCGAGGAACTGGTCAAAGCCGGTCAGGCTGACACCTACGCCTTCATGACGAACATGAGCGTGGATGCGCCTGTCGCGGCGGCGATGCGTGCCAGGCTTCGGGCGCTCGGCGTGCGTAAGCCGCACATTCTTGGTCGCCAGTATATCGTCCGGGTCATCCGGACCAGCGCGCGCCTGCGGGCCCTCGTCCCGCAGGTCTACGGCCTGGGGGACCTCACCTCGATCGTGGACGAGCGGCTAAGCGAGCAAAGCCGGGCGCTGCTTGACAGCTGGATTCCAAAGCTTCGCACCTATGTGCCAACAAAAGCCCATCGCGACGCCGTCAACGCGATCTCCGCCCATGGCGTCGTGCTATTGCTGGGCAATCCCTCAAGCGGCAAATCAGCGATTGGCGCGATCGTCTCGACAATAGCTTCGGAAAATCCGGACAACACCGTTCTTGCTTTGACCAGTCCCCGCGACTTCGAGGCCGGATGGAATCCTAACGATCCCGGCCGGTTCTTCTGGATCGACGACGCCTTCGGCTCGAATGTGCTACGCGACGACTACGTGCAGGACTGGGCGTCGGCATTCTCCAAGCTGCGGGCCGCGATCAAGCACGGCAACCGCTTTCTCCTGACCTCCCGCAAGCATATCTATGAAGCGGCGCGGCGTCGGCTCGGACAGCGCAACCTTGCCCAATTCGCTGATGGCAGCGCCGTAGTCGATGTTGGCGAGCTGACGTTCGAAGAAAAGACGCAGATTCTCTATAACCATGTGAATTTCGGCGAGCAGAGCCAGAGCTGGCGATCGAGCGTCAAGCCACACCTAGCCGCAGTCGCCGCCGTTCGCGACTTTCTTCCGGGGATTGCCGAACGTCTTGGTGACCCGAACTTCACCAAGGGGCTCGCGCCCCGCGAAAGCTCGCTCGTGCGCTTCATGGAAGAGCCGACAGAGCATCTGATTGATACGGTCAACGCCTTGGATGATCAGCTGCAAGCCGCGTTCATCCTGGTTTACGTCCATCAAGCTGGCTTCGATCCCAGCGACCATGATGTGTTGGCTGCCCAGGCGGTCGCGGAGCTGACAGGGTACACGATCACTAAGATTCAGGATTGTTTCGCTGAGTTGAAGGGCTCGTTCCTGAAACTCTCCGGATCAAAATGGACCTTCGCTCATCCGACGATCTCCGACGCCCTGACGGAGATCCTGCGCCAGAAGCCGCATATGATGGCGGCGCTCATACGGGGCGCCACGATCGACACCATTCTCAGCAGTTTCACGTGCGAGGGCTCGCCTCTCATTCGAGACGCACTTGTCATCCCAACGTCGCTCGACGACGCTCTGGTCGCCCGGCTCGGCCACACCCCCGATGAATGGCACCGCAATTGGATGCTATTCCACTTCCTGTCGTATCGGGCGAGCGGGCCCGTGTTCGCCAAAGCGGTCCAGCAATTTCCAAATTTACTGCGACGGTCCTGCTGGCGAACCGAGCTCGCCGGCAACGATCCCCAGATCGCAGCCTACGCCCGAGCCCACCACCTCGGCGTCTTGCCGGACGATCTGCGCTCGGAGGCAGCCGACACCCTGGAATCCGCCGTGCTCACGAACCTAGATGCTTCCTTCTTCGAAGAACCAGAGATGCTAGCGCTCGTACCGCCGCTGAGACTGATCGGCATGGGGTTGGCACTGCGAACAACTGTGCTTCCTTCGCTCGAAGAGCGGATCGACGAGATCGTCGCCGACGCTGACTTGGACGAGGAGCCTGTCAGCCACTTCAAGAAGCTTCTTGGCGTGCTCGATCACATTGAGGCGATCGGTGTCGACGCGGACGCCGCGGCGCTGATCGACGACGTGCGCAATCAGGTGAAGCGGTCAGTCAAGGGACTGGAAGAGCGCAAGCGCGAGCGGGAGGAAGGCTTGGGAGACGAAGCGGATTGGACGCACATCGTGACGCAAAAGAAGGAGGAAGCTCCGGCTCCCACTCCGGTCGCCACGAAGCGCTCGGTGTTCGACGATGTCGACAAATAGTCGTGGAGATACCAAGCGATTGCGCTTCAACCCGTCGGACCCGCCCTTGACCAATAGCGCGGACGCAAAACGTCTCCTACGAGGCGCCGCCGCCGCTCAAGCGGGTTTCGACTATCAGCTCGACGTCTCGATCCTCGCTGCCCTGCAACTCCTCCTCATCTCCAAGGCGGCTACGCGCCTCGTACTCGAGCCAGCGAACGAGGAGGATTTGGAAGCGGATCTGGAGCCCCACGTGCCAGGACGCCTACAACCCAGAGCGACCGTCGCAGGCGGGTACAGGCTTGTCGTCCAAGTCAAAATGGACAACGGCGAACCCTGGTCGGTCGAGGACTTCGAAGCCCTGCTCAAGCACGGCTCCGACAAAACGGGGGGGCGCCGAAAAGCACTGCATCATCTCGACGAGCCGAACACTCGCTATCTGCTCGTCACCAATGCCGACGTAAAGGGCGTCGCGCGTGGACTGCTGGTCGAAGGCTTCGAAGAGGTCTCCGATAAGGCAAGCTTTCCGTCGAGCCTGCACGCCACATTGAAAACGTCGCCCGAAGGCCGTGTCGCGATCTGGGGCAAGCTCACCGAGAAACAGCTCGCATCCGATATCCGAGCGCTAATGTCGGACCTGTTGCACGTTCCCAAGGTCGAGCAGTTAAATCTCCTCCAAAAGCTGCGTCTCGAAGCCAGGCGGCGGACCCGAGGCAGCACGCCCGGTCTATGGACGAGCGATGACCTTCTCGCAACGGTGCGGGCGCACGGCGGGTTCTTGGCCAGCTCTGCCAGCCTCGAGCATTTCGTGCCCCCTGCGAACTTTGACGAGATGCTCAAGGTCCTGAACGACAAGAACGCAGTTGTCATTCGGGGACCCTCGGGCACAGGCAAGACGCAGGCAGCGCTCAAGCTATGCGATATCGCGCGTCGGCGTAATGGTGTGCTGGAGGTCGTCACTGTTGGGGCGGACGATGCGCCGACGAGCGTGCGTAAGGTCGTCAACAATGGACCGACACTCTTCTATGTCGATGATCCATGGGGCCAATTCAGCCTACGCGGGGGCAGCGAAGCTTGGACTGAGCAGTTGCCACGCCTCCTTGCCAAGGCTACGCCGGATCATCAGTTCGTCATCACGTCCCGCAGCGACATGATGCAGAGCGCCAAGGTCAGCGGCAGCCTCAACGCGTGGTCGGTCGAGCTGGATGCGGGCCAGTACCGGGACGGTCAACTTCGCGACATTCATGATAACCGCATGGATCAGCTACCGGCCGCTCTGCAGACCAAGGCGTATGCGTTTCGCAACGGGGTGCTCGACAGGCTTGGCACGCCGCTTGAGATCGAGCTGTACTTCGCGCATATGCAAACCGGCCCCGATGTCGGCGAAGAAGACCATGTCTTCTTTCGCCGGCTGCTCGAACTGGCGCAGCGCGATGCGGTGGAAGGTGTTGTCTTCAGAGCCCTATCGTCGATCGACACTTGCGGCACGTCAGCCATCGTTTGGGCGCTGCTGGCGGCACGCGGTCAATTCGACCGCAGCCGACTCCACCCTCTCCAGCGCGCGCTACGCGGGCTTGATCGCGCACTCGGCGACGGCCTAGACCGTCTTATAGACCGCATGGTCGCGGCCCGCCATTTGCGTCAGCCGGCCCGCACCATCGCCTTTGCTCATCCCAGCGTCCGACAAGGGTTTGAAGCCTTCGCCAGGGACAACTGGGGCCAGAGCGAGTTTGCGATCGAGACTCTTATCGCCGCGCTCGTGCAGTTGCCGTCAGCGCATCGCGGTTGGGGCTTGGAAACGGCAGCTCGAATTTTTGAAGTGACCCGGTCGTTCGCTCGCCGAGAGGACGTTGAGCGAACCTTCGACATTGACTCCGGCAGCCACGAAGCGATCGATGCCTGGTTGGACGAAAGCCTGATGGATCCGGCTTCCAAGTTCCCACCTTTGCTGGAGCTGGCGTCGGAGGTGGGCAGCGATGCGTCCATACCGAGCCGCGTCGCGCGATGGCTGTTGAAAGGGACGCAGCGGGGTGCTTCGTTCTTCATCCGTAACTGGCAGCCACCGACCTTTGACGATGCCTGGTACGATATCGTGTCCGCGAACCCAGTCGCAGCCAAAATCGCCGACCGATTTATTCGCCAGGTGCTTGGTTTCGACCGAGGGAACTATGGAACGGGCTTCGCCAAGCGGCTCGATCGGTTGGCACCCAACCTGACCGCCGCCTATCTCGAGGCCGCGCGCCAGATGGTCGGCAACGGCTTCGAGCTCAATGCCGACGCCGTCGCGGCCGGCGCCGTGCGCGACCTAGATGGATTTGAGAGCGTCGTGCAGGCTGCGCTGCATGACCTCGCGAGCATCCACCGTCAGCACGTTCAGAGCGGCCGGGAGGAGTGGCGCGCGATCGAGGATGGCGAACGCGATCATGCCGTCGAAGAGGCCGCGCAGTCGCGCCATGAAGGCGACGGTTACACATCCGGCGTCTTCATCGACGCCTACATCCGCCAGCTCCGCAAAGAGGGTCGCTGGCAGGTCCTCGCCAACCATCCGCGCGTTGGGGAACTGGTCCGTGCCTGGGCGCAGGCCCTCCTGACGTCCCCCGCGTCGGCGGGTGAAGACGAGCTTTGGGCCATTCTCGCTGTGGGCAAAGGCCTGGATGAGGAGCCGTATGTCTGGGCGGCAGTGCGAGAGCACTGGCGCGCATCGCTGGAGCCTGTGCTTGCGGTGCGGATCGGCTCTGTCCTCTCTGACGTGGATCTGCGTGACGAACTTGCGCTCACAGCTTTGAAAGTCGCGCCAAATGCACTGGTCGCCGCGTTCCAGGTGAATGGCGAGCAGCCTGATCGACAAGTCACCCTGCTCACAGCCATGCAGCGCGCCCGCCGGCGCCTTGGGAAAGACAGTCACGCCAAGCTTAGGCGCATCACTGGTGCACTTCCAAATGAGCTCGGGGAAATCCTAAACGCACTTCCCACCACCAAGCGGAAAGCTCGCCGGGTCAACGGACCGGCGCTCGCGCTCCTGGCGGGCTGTGCATCGCAACTTGATGCGGAGGCGCTTGATCTCGTGGTGCCGGTAATCATCGAAAGCAGAGGCGACGCCTCGCCAGCGATTGCTCAGTGGCTGACGATTGCCAGCCGCAAGGAGCATGCCGTCAGTGCAACTGAGGCGGCGATTGCAATTGGCGATACCGCCCTTGTTCAAGCGGCGCTGCGGCACCAGCGCGCGGATGCGCGCCGTGCGGCACTACTTCATCTGGCGCCGACATTCCCGGATCCTTTGCCGCCTGCACTCCTCGCCATGGCATCCGATCCCGGCAGCCGCGTTCGCCGCGCTCTAGTCGCTCTGCTCGCAGAACGGCCGCATCCGGATCACCTCAACACGCTGTTGGCTTTGATCCACGACACTTGGTCGAGCGCCGAGCCGTATCACGACGAGCCAGAAAGCTTTGATATCGCGCAGGAAGCCGTCGTTGCCCTTGCCGCCAACGGTTCCTTATCCGATGCGATCGGCGATACGCTTATCGATCTTGCCAATACGACCGTCGACCGAACGCTCAGCCAATACGCCCTGATTGTCGCAGCGCATTGCTGCAGCGCTGGAATCCAGCAGAAGATCTGGAACCTCGTCAACATCCCGGAAGCGCGCTGGATCCGGCTCGACGCCCTTGATGCCTTGGCCGATGCAGAGTCCGTGGACCCAAGTATTGTCGGGCGTCTGACACCCGCGTTTCTACTTAGGTCCCCGGCAATCCTCGCGGCGCCAGCGGCTCATCTCGTCGGCGCCCATGCCTCGGCGGAAACTGCTCTTAAAATCTTCGAGCGGGTCGCCAGTTCGAACAAGCGACGCGCTCTGCTGCTCGTCGGGGCTAACGCCCTGGCCAGGCGTGACCGGACCACTGCCGAGCGAATTATTGATCTGTTGGAACCCGATCATCCTGGGCGTCAATTGTTGGCAACGGTCGAACCTCTCCCCGCCTCCATACTGGACGATCTTGGCAAGATTCAACTACGAGAGGCTGTCCGAAAGCGGCTAGGTGATCGCATTGCTGGCTCTTGACCTCTGAGCATCCAAGTCTGCAGCATCGAGTTCGACGTCGCTTCCTACCTCGACTGAGCGCGCGCGAGAGGAATATCGATGCCTGCCAAAATCAAGCGGCGCGAGCGTCCGCTTCTGGCATGCGGGCCGGCCGTCTCTGCCGACCGAAGTGAAGGCGCCAAGTTGCCGTGGCAACTCAGATGCCTGCTTCTGGAAAGCGTCATCATAGCGGCAGCAACCGAATGGGGCGAAGCGCCGACGTCCCGACTTCCCAAATAGTTGCCTGATGCACGTAATCTAGTCTTCTTGCTCACCAGTGCTCCCCACACTGTCGTGCCTTGGAGGGTGGCCAACGTAACTCTTAAGATAAGTGCCAAGATCTGCATTTCCGCGCCAATGGCCCTCGATCCACCGGTCGGGGCCTAGGGAGGGTTTTAAGTGCTTCCGAACGTAGTGCAGCTGATGTTCACGGTGCGTGGCGTTTGCGCCGGCAGGGGCGGCACCATGAACTCCGGGCCTGATGTGACACTGATGCCACTTTGCCTCTGGCGCGCCGACGCCGCATTCTGCCGCAAGTCGCAGTACCCGTTTGTCGGTATCGCGAGTTCGCCGGTCTATAAGGCCGGGTTGGTTGATCAGGCAAAGGAACTTCTCAACCAAAAGGAGGCCAGCGTAAATGCTCGCGAACTTTTCATCGGACGGAAGAATGTCCTCACCGAATGTTACGTGGTCCGAGCCCCGTTGAAATGCGGCCTGCCATGCCACAGCGATCCTGCCATTTTGTTCAGCGATGGCATTGACCGTTACTCGGCCATCACCTGCTCGTTCTTGGCAGGCGAACGCGATACGCCTTTCCCTAATCACAGTTTCAATAAAGGTTCGAGGGGCAGGAAGGCGCGCGTTTGCGCTAAATCCGCTGCCTGGCGGATCAGCCCTGCGCATTTCCAGAGCCATTGATGTCAGGGCCGAACATTCTAGGAATTGTGAGGCGGCCAATGCTCGCTGACTCTGCTCATCACCCATTCTGAAAAGCCTAGCCGCTAATGGGGTCATTCAACCTCTCCACAGTCAATTCATTGCCCGCACTTAGGCGTCGTCAGTGTCACACGAAGCTCCGATGTTGTGAAGATTTTGATGGTTGGCAAGCGTGGCTGCTTTGGGGAACCATTGGAGCCAACCAAATAACCGCAATGCGGCGCAACGCCGACATGCCGGAAAGGGGCCGGTTCCAGACTGTCCGCTTCAGGCACCGAGGGTGGGATAGCTGCCATTCGTCGCGAGGCACATAGAACGCCTGCTTCCGGCCCAAGATTGACAACGGAAAATCACTGCCTCTTTGGATGCAGATGGACGTGGCGCATTCTCATCCGGAAAACAAGGATGGTCTTTCGTTCGCCGCCCACCGCGCGTCAGTGCTTGACTCCCATTCGAGCGCGCAGCGTCGCTGTGACGTGATCCTCGTGCGGCTCAACGAAATCGATCGCGTAACTATTCCTCGATTGAAGGCTGATCGTCATCCAGTTCTCGCCACCTACTAGGACGCGAGTGACAAGCTCGGCGACCTGACTGGCCTGCTGAACAGTCGCCGGATCGAGTTTGAAATCGTCATCGAGCAGCGTGCGGACGTCCCATAGGGGTACGGTCCCATGGTCGACGGGGCTGCGTCGCATCGCTCCCGTAAGGATACCTCCATCGATAGCGCAGGACAGCGAAGACATCTTCAAGAAACTCAACCGAGGGTCAGGACGCGCAAGATCGGCAGCAACAGTCGCGATATGCAGAGCAGCTAACCCAGCCTCGGGGGTACTCCATTGCTCAGAACGCTCGCGTAGGCGCCCGATGGTGTGATCGGAAAGGTAAACAGATGGGACGACATCAAAAGCGTCGCGCTTGCTGCGCTTCGTTGTGAAGGTGGCGCATAGCGCAGTTACTCCGCTTTCGTGCTCCAGCCCTTCAAGCGGATGGCTGCCATGCACCAGCATGCGCAGATCGAATATCGATCTCTGCCGGCTGCCTTCCGAAAATAGCGCGATGCGAAAACCACGATCAAAGGGAGAGAGGCGCTCCATACGAGTAGCGGCGGCATCAAGAAGCTTTACCCGTCGCGGCGGCGATCCTTCATCCATGAACGCGTGACGTAGCGCCACTTGCGCATCGCGCCACGTCGTCGCCTTGCCGCCGGGATCGAGCATAGGCGCGCCTATCCTCTCTCGTCGAGCAATCTCGTAAGCCAGATTTTTCGCGTAGATGCGCGCTTCGGTACTCAGTTTGCCAGGCGACTGTCTCATGACGGCATCCATAGCGCATTCCCACCATTTGGGTATAGGCGAGCGGATCTTGGCTCGGCGGGATCGAGAGGCGACACTGCGGAGCGGGGCGGATAGCGCGCACGTCGCGCGAATAAAAACAGAGCGCCCCGTCGCTGGGACGCCCTCATGTCGGCCTTCGTTGAAGCGAGTAGCCATGGGGAGTTCCTCTCGTTGAAGGAACTTCATCGTCTGATAGCAGCCTTTACCTGCTCACGGACGATGATTTACCGCAGCCCCACAACTAGGCGACCCTCCCGCGGAGCGGGTTTGTACATGAGGCGCCTTGCGCCCGGCAGCAGCCTTGGGGCCGGAAGCGGATTGGCAGGTTCAAGCCTCGAATTTTAAAGGAGCGGACACAAGTCGGCGCGAACATCGTCGTGGCATGAACCCAAACCGGCATACAGCGGATTCCCCGCTCTGAGATCACTCAAGACTCCAGAAAGTCCTTAATAGGTCAGCTGATCGATGGCAGGTTCACGTCCAAATCGTGCATATCAATCGCTCCCATGCCGCTCCAGTCGGTGTCGGTCGGAGAGAATCATCCAGTGAAGAGAAGGGGCGAGTTTGTGCAAGATGACCTGCCACGGGTAATTCGCGCGAGACAGGAAAGCTGGTGGCAGCAGCGGAATCGGCCGATTGCCCTGAGGTAAGCCCTTTCACCAAGGTCGCTCGAGAATCGGCCTTCCGGATAACCTCGACATGATCATCGCGTTCAAAAACAACGCCAATGCACCTGGTGCTCGAGCCAAGGTTGCTAGCAAATACCCTGCGGCTGAGCTCAAATCAACGCAACCCCTTCCGCCCAGGTCCGGCCCGTCTGATCGGAATGAATGTCGTAGCAAACGGTCCGACCCTCGCACATGTCCGTCCACAGTGTTGCAGTCACCGCACCGCGACTGACATATGTATCGACGCCAAACGTGTCGCGGAGAAAGCCGAACTTGTCGGTCCTACCTTGCGGCTTCATTTGGCCCGACCGGTCGCGGATGACTTCGGTGCCTGCCCCATCGCCATTCTCGGTGGCGATGTAGCGAGGAGAGAGGTTGCGTATGAAGTAGGCTGTGCTCTCCAGTAATTCGGAATTCGTAGAGATCGGAAGCAGCTTTAGGGTACCGATTATCTTTTGTGCCTTTGAGAGATGATCTATCATGAGGTTATCCACTACCTCAGGCTTGATCGTCTTCAAGAAGTCGTGGAGTCGCTCCACTGCATCGAGCGCACCGCGTGGATCACTGGTAGAGAGTAGATGGTCGGCCTGGCGCACATGCAATTGGGCTTGCAGATCGTTGACAATGATCTCGTCGCGGAACGTCTTGAAGCCTGCTTGCCATGCGGCATCGATGTGCCGCTGTGCCCTTTCGAAGTCGTAGAGAAACATATTTGCGCGCGAGACCTCGCGCAACACCGTCGTTTCGTTCGGGTCAACTACAAGCGCGGCGTCAAATTGATCCCGCGCCGCGGGGTAGTCCCCGTAGCTCCGCATCAGAAAACCGCCGTAGAAAAAGTGCAGCTGAGGTTGCTTGTCAGCGATATCGAAAGCCGCCTCATAGGCTCCCGAAGCACCTGTTACATCACCTTGTCGATAGTAAATGAAAGCCAAAACACGATATACCTCAAAGTAATCCGGAGATGATATTTTCAGTTCATTGATGATATCATGCGCCTCGTCGAAGCGCGACTTCAGTGCTAAGCTCACCGCATGCCTCAGCCGTCGCGTCGCAATCGCTTCGGACTGTGTGCGCACCACGAAAGACCGAGGGTCATACCTGTTACGCTGCGCTGCGCCGCGCTCCTCCTGAAATGCGCCGCTGACACCACGGAACCTAGCAAGGATCCCGTCCGCGTCTTGTGGTGTGAGCTTCAGCACGCGCGCGATGTACGATCTCGCGAACGGTTTGAGGCGGTAAAGCCGCTCGTATTCCGACGAGTCCGTCTTTTCGATCAGGCCGAAGCGCATGAGCTCGGCAAGACCTTCCTCGACCCGTGCAGGTTGAAGGAAGGAGATGTGCTGGAGAATGGTCGCGGAGATCGCTTGAGGTACAACCGCCATGATGGAGAGGACTGTACGCGAGCTATCACAAACCCGCTCAAACACATTCTCCATGCAGAACTTGAGCGCGATCTGCGGGTTAGCTGTAATCTGGGCCGGATCCAGTCCGGTGGACACGCCGATCGCGAACCACTTCACGAGCAGGGGCTTGTGTGCAAGCCGACTTAGGTGCCGACGCAGGGTCTGCTCCGATAGCTTACGTAACGCAGTAATGTCGTATGCCTCGATCAGACGGCGAAGATATGTCAGCGATTCGCCCTCGGAGAACGCAGGGACCTTAACTGAAAGGTCTCCTCCAAGCGGGACACGCGAGGTGAATACGATCTTGCTTTCCCCGGGCACGTCGGCCGCGAAATCGACCAATGTCTCATCGAGAACTGTTTCAAGATTGTCGATCACCAAAAGGACCTTGTTCTGTGCGAGCAGCCGCGTGACCCGATCGATAGGCGAATCTTCACCTGCCTCAAACTGTTCTGCCACCTCTTCGAACAGCCCCAGCGACGAAGTTATGGCGCCTTCGATACGCTCAATTTCATTGGTGGTCAGGCGATTGGCCTTAGCGGAAACCCATACGAAGGCATCAAAATCGTGGTCGTTAGTTTGCAGAAGCCCATAAAGGGTCTGGAGCGTAAGAGCTGTCTTGCCATCCCCGCCGTCCCCCAAAACGGTGACGACGGGATGGCGTCCAAGGATCTTTTTCTTTAGCTCCTTCTCCAAAGCTTTTCGCGGCTGGAAACCGGTATCGTCGTAATCCGGCACGGGAAGGTTGTTAAGCACCTCTCCAGTGATAGGCTCGTCCCACAGCGAAACCGAGACCGACAGTAGCGCGTTGGGATCCTGTCCATATTCTTTGTAGGTCGAGTACAGGGTCGGCCAATAGCTGGGCGCCGACAGGAAGTTGTGCGCGATAGAGAAGCCGACGGAATACTCTTCCGTCGTCAACGGTCGCCCGTGCATCGTAGAGTTTCTAATAGGGATCGCCTTCTCGAAGGCGCTCCGGTTCTTCAAATAGTATTCAGCCGAGACTTCATCGAGTCGATCCTTGTGACGAAGCAGGATCGAATATTTGTCGCCAAGATCCAGACCATGCAGCAGGTCGTGATCGCCTCCGGCAACGTCTTCGCCGCGGGTCAGCAGGCGCAGCTTGGATTTCTCGCGCTCCTCGGGAGTCAGTATCTCAGCGGTATCCAAACCGCAGACGCTCCGAATGCGCGATACGAGGTCCCGCTCGATCGCATCGAAAAAGATGAATAATGCTACACGCTGATAGCTAGCCATTCTCCCCCCATAGATCCCACATTTCGCAGACAGCGCCGCCTTTGCGAACCGCAATTACGATCAAGAATCCTTCATCCCACGAATCCTCGCTGCGCACCAACAGTCTGGCACCTGGGGAGGTCGAGAACAATGAACGAAGGATAGTGCTTTCGGCACCGCCGCCGGACTCGTAGTGCCACGGCTGCTTTCAGGAATCGCTGCAGACCGCCTGAGTGACTGATATAGGCGCAAAGCTGTCATTCGTGGCCGACCGCTTTGATCTGCGGACTTGTCGATTGGTTGCACTGGCGCTTCCGTCGGACGAAGATTGACCGGCGGGATGAGTGGGCGTGGCTGTCTGTTGTCATCCGAGTCCTGCAGGGCGAGCTAACCAGCGGACCGGGCCCACGGTGTAGATAGCGAAACTACGCACTCGTCTGCATCGAGCTCAGTAGGCGTCGCTCATCTTCAACAATATAATCGCGGATGATCGGGACATCGTCACGGCGAGCCGAGATCAGCATCTGGAAGACAAAATTTGAACCGTTTAGGAAACCGAGTTCGGCCGACGCCAGATAGAAATCCCACATACGGCAGAATCGTTCGCCCATCATGGCGACTGCCTCCTCGCGCCTGGCCTCATAACCGAGACGCCAATCGTGGATCGTCCAGTAATAGTGCAGCCGCAAATTTTCGCAGTCGGCGCACCAGATCCCCGTGCGCTACGGCGCAGTCGTGCCAGGCGGTGACATGCGTCCGATGGCATGAACCAATGCGAAGCCGCCCTCCTTCAACAATCTACTGATGATCGTGAAATAGCTGTCGAAATGAACGACGCCCACGTGCTCCATCATTCCGATCGAGACAACACGGTCGAACTGCCCGCTGACCTCGCGATAGTCGACCTCGCGAAAATCGATCTGATGAGCGACCCCGGCCTCGATCGCTCGAAGCCGAGACGCCGCCAATTGCTCCGTCGAAACGTTGATCGCCGTGACCTTCACGTCGCAATACTTGGCGAGATAGATGGCGAGAGCGCCCCAGCCTGAGCCGATTTCCATCACATGCATGCCCGGCTCTAGCTTGAGCTTCGCGGCAATGTGGCGATGCTTGTCCATCTGCGCTTGCTGCAGACTGTTGTCCGGTGCCGTGTAATAGGCGCACGAATAGGTCATTGTCTCGTCGAGCCATAGCTCATAAAATTTCGTCGGGATGTCGTAGTGATGCTGAACGTTTTTGGCGGCGAGACCGAGCTTGTTGTTCTGCTGGCGCCGGCGCAACGCACGCCAGACTTTCCGCAACACCTTCTGAACAGGGTGGGCTGCCAACCCAGTGCGGTTGACGGAAAAAAGTGACAAAAGGTCAAGTGCTTTGCCACCGTTCTCGATCACCAAGCGGCCATCCATGTAGGCTTCGGCCGCTTTCAGTTCCGGATTGAAGAAGATCTCGCGTTCGACCGCTTTGTCGGTTAGGCGGATCGTCACGTCGGGCCATCCTGTCCACTGCCGAAGGCTTGCCTGAAACCGTTCTCGAATATGACAGTCAGGCGCCCGTTTTTTACAAAACGGGAGAGCAGATTTGGCAGCAGACGCATTGTGGCTCGTTTTCTCCTCACTTGCCCCGTAAGTATGACTACCCGATGTCGGTACATCAATACCGATCTGGGGGCGGAGAGGGATCGGACTACAGAAGTCTCCTCCCAATGCCGAAGTAGCGACCCATCCGGGCAGCCTTTCCCGCGATCAGAAATGTCTGCTTCTGGTTTGAACCCAATACCCCGTCATCCCGTGTTCATGATTTGTGCTTCGAAAGTCGCATAAATGGCAGTGTGGAATGCGCAAAGCAGCAAGAGGAGTGGGGCCCCGTTCATAACGCGTAAGCCCCGCTAACATCGGCTGAGTCCGCAATTCAGCTAATCCGGCCGTGCTTCCGATGCGACGGCGTCCAGGAGCAGGGTAACCTCGACATTGACGTTGGTAATGGCTTGCGAGTGAAGGGCTGATTGGCCCAATCGGCGATGGAGACTACCAATGGGTAGTCCTCAACCGGCACCTCATGGATCTTGATCGACGTTCCCGTACGATTCCAGCAGCAGAAGCAGAGGAGTCATCCCCCCGTCCGATTTGCTCGCGATCGCGACAATTCGCTGAACATCCGCATGGCTGTCAGGCGAACATTGAAGAGTATTCGGGCTCCAGATTTATCGGCGCAGTCGCCTGCTACGCAATCGAAGCTGGCCGCTGGAAAATCTGCAGCTTGGACAATCATCTCGATCAAAACCGTTTCAATTTGTGGCGTGCTACCCATCCAGCAACGTAGTCGGGAGACTCCCGCATAAATCAAGCAGGCGTCGTGGCGTATCCCCGGAGATCATCGGCACAGGCGGTCGGGCAATGAGTTTTTGTGTGGTTAGGGGAAGCATTCGAAGCAGGCGAGATTCTACAGCTTGTCTTGGACCCTGAACTCACTCTGGTGTTGGCGCAGGCCCGGCAAGAAGCTCGCCCCTTGCTCGGCCCGACCGCAACCAAGAGCTTCTGCCGGAAATCCCTGCGGAGCACGTTCGCCGCGCAATGTGCGATGCATTTCCTTCACTGCTCGATAAGGTGACAGGTGACGAACGAAACGTCCTACTGACACTCCACATCGGGCCGGATTCTGATTCAGGGCTCTCCATGAGCCGATATGGTCTGACAGACCTTGAATGGTGATCGAGCCGCTGCTACCCAACAAGCCAGAGGTGTGCCGCGTGTTGATGATCGGCGCGTGCTGAACGGCATCTTCTGTGTGCTGCGCTCCGGTGCCCCATGGCGCGACCTGCCTCATGGCTATGGCCCGCGCACCACGTGTTGCAACCGCTTCGTCCGATGGCGAAAAGCAGGTGTGTGGCTGCGCAGTAATGAGTCTACGGCCTAAGGTTTGCGGAGCCTCACGCCGGCGCCGGCGCCGTTCTCCGGGATGAACTCGACGCCGGCGGCCTAGAGGGCGATGCGCAAGGCAGCAACGTTCGCTCTTGCGCTCGCGACTCCCGACCCTCAGTTTGAGCAAACGTAGGTGTGTTCAAACTCCGGGCGCCAAATCTCGACGCTGGTTTTGATCTCGCAGGTCCGGCCAGTTTGAGCGAGGTACTGCAGGGCGACGGCTTTGTGCGCAGCAACCACCGGATCGAGCTTCACGAGCCCGACTGTTGCGCCACTGATGATCGCCGGAGCGGCAATAGTGCCTGGCGACGGTGTCGTCATGATCTTGCGAAGGTCCGGACGATCGAAGACCCAGAATGAACCGCCAACGGTCTGGGACGACGTGCTTGGGCGCGACAGAAGCGCTGTATGGTTTCAGCAAGTACCCGCTGTTCTGGCAACCGGCAATCACCAGAGCTGCGGCCAAAACCGCGATCATTCTTCCCCTGCCCATAGCGCTTTCCCCCATCGCCTTCGGATAGAAGCACAGGCTATTTCCCAGTCGATAGAACGGTTCGGCGTCAGCCGGGACAGGCCCCAAGCGCCTTGCAAATAAGCGAGACCAGTCTGTCGCGCGCCCGCTGGTGGAGAGCATCTTTTGGGCGCCGTGCAAGGAAGTCGTCGAGGCTCATCCAGTCAACGGGATTTGTGCCGGCGCCTAGCCGATTGATCTCCACATAGAGATGCAGCTCTTCAGGCAAGAAGACGACCCGCCACGTTCCGTTGGGGTCGCTGGCGAGGCTATGGGCAAGAACGGTCATGACGATCACTCCTCTTGCCCAGCTTCGCCGATCTGCACGCGAGATTTCCATCCCCAGAAATGAGTATTGACTTCCGTCTGCGGATGCCTGCGCCGGCAAGTGGCCCGTAGCGATAAGGACGGTTCTCGCTATTTGAGGACCGCAACGCGTTAGCGAGTCCAGTCTGAGCGATCAAGCCCGCGCTCTGGACGAGGTCCCATCCTCACAGAATGTTCGCCCACCGGGACAAACGTGACGCAACGGAACGGAGGGTTCACCCGTAAGGTCTTGGGAGGTTGCGAAAGGAGACCAGCATATGACCTGCGAACGAGACGTCGGCACGTTCGAAGAGCCCGTGACCGTTTTGCTGTCCTCGGGCAAAGTCAGTGTTTCGAGCACCCGCGAAGCCGCCGAAATGCTGCTTTACCGCTGGCCCATTGGAGAAACCGGCCGCCGCATCCAGGCTCGTATGGCATGCATGAAGGTGCTCGGCGGCGGCAGCGCACCGGAGGTAGCGCGCGTGGCATTTCTCAGCGCCGCCAAGGAAGCGAAAATCCTGAACGCTTGACATCTCGTCAACGCGTGCCCCACCACTGTCCATCGTGCATCACTCTTGCAGCGGCTGTTGTGCAAACATCGTGCGTCGATCATGCGGAGACGCCGAATGCTTGCGCGAGAAGGCTGGAGTATCTCCGGCCCCTGTTTCGAGGCAAGAGTTCGCACGCGCGGCCTCGTCGAGAAATTCCGCACGTATGGGCATGTGTGGGGCCCTGTCGGGCCGCGACATCTACTTAATGTCTATTTTAGACAGTCGCCGCGACCATAACTTTTGATAACAGGTCAGGGTCGCGGGATGCCGAGCCGCTTGAAATACCGAGTTACGTCCGGATGCTCGCGATCGTCCCGCCTCAACCGCGCAAGCGCGTCATCATCGCCGGCGAGCGCCATAGCCAAACCGGGAGCGCTTATTCTCCACGGAGCACCGGGCATTGTCTGGTTGTGAAGACGGTGCTTGATCACCAGCCGCCTGAGTGTGTCTTCGCTTACGTTGTAGTCGTACCTGAACAGATCAATGGCCCTCTGGACCGTGATCGCCTCTGCCCGTGGGATCTAGAGCGGCCGAAGCCGTTCGCCTGTTGCCGGCGCTGTTTTGACACGGCGCGCATTGGTCATTCGGCCCATCGCGCTTTTCTGCGGCCCGCCGTTTCGCCCGACATCAGGGAACGATATCGCCCCCCATGTATTAGAAACCCATGGACACGGACACTATGGAACCCCACGGCCACGGGATGGCGGCCGATCTTTTGACATCGGAACTTGCCAATGCCAGGCAGCGCATCCACCGGACCGAGCTCGCGCTTCAACGCACTGAAGAAATGCTGGCGGAAAATCTCGCGCTGTGCAGCAGGATACGAACTGCGGTCGAGGCTGCAGACGGCTTGGTGAAGATCGATCCCGCCAGCTTTGAAGGACGTCGCGCGGGTTGAACTGGGCCGGCGTTTCATTCGCCTTGCGGCACCCTGCCGCAAGAGCCTGCCCGTTGGCATCACAGCGTGAGCAAACATTGGACAGAAGCATTCCAACGTTCACGATGTGCAACACCGACGCTAGATAGACACGAATCTTCAGTTCAAAGAGCGAGGATCAATGCTGCGGCAAACGAAGGGGGCACGGGGGGTCTTCGCGCGAGCCAGCCTATCCGATCTCCCGCTCAGAAATTTCTACCAAATATTCCGACCTCCTGATGGAACCCGTTCGTTGCGGGCGAGTTACGGATCATTGGGACGGACTTCCCGAACGTGACAACGAGCAACAAAGCAGACCATCAGTCTGTCTCCGAAGCGTTTCGGAAACTGATCCGTTCCGAAGGCTATCGTCATAACGTACAAACGTTCGTAAATCTGGCGGTCGAACCAGAACTGCCGCCAACCCTACAGTCATTACTTGCGGCTATTGATCGGGCCAAACAGGGGCCGACGGAAGAAGTCCCTTAGCGGGCTGGCTGAGCGTCAAAGCGAAAGAGTACAGAGGCTCGCTCCGTGCTTGGTTCTCTAATTCCCGCTCAGAAATTTCTGCCAAACATTCTTCTTGATTTTTCCCGACAGAAGACCATGAATGTCCCCTTGGGTTTCGTCGAGCCCATCCTGTGCCGGCTCCACCATAGTTTCAGACGTCACCTCGTCGCCTGGCACGTCATGCGTCTCGGCGTCATCGGGATTGGCGTCTCGCGGGTTAAGATAACCCTGCGCGCCTTCCGTACGCGTTTCGGCGATGGTGTCGCGATCTCTTGCAGCACGGCAAGCGCTGCGGCTGGATCTTTTTTGGCCGGCCAGTGCACCGCACGCATGCCGCCGGTTTCGGTATTCATGTTGAGAATTCCCCAGGTTTGAATTCCGGCTGGCAGGCCGGGTAGTCCCATGATGCGATGCGCGGAGCGGGTAAAGAATAAATCCGAAGGAGGCTTGGTGCGCTCGAGGCGCGGTTCCGGCGAGGCCGGTCTTCATCTTCCCCAACGCAGCAAAGGTCGCTCTGTCACGCTATATACGGGTGAGAGGCAAAAAAGCAGGTTTGATTTTCGGAGAAATCAAAGGCAATCAAAAAAATTGCACGTGAGGGGATGCGGGTGCGCCGGAATCGCATCTGGCAGAGAATGGGATGCCCCCACCCTAAAAACTTTCTTATCCAGAATTAGCATCGCTGTTGGGCCGAGCTGGTGCGCGTATCGGCCTCACTAGCGATTGCAGTACCCCTTGCGCGCTTGCGCGCACGCGGGGGAATTCCTGTATAAGCGATAACAGTCGACTTGGCGACCGGTCCTTACTGTCGTCCAGGTCGGCGACCACCCCTATGCCACCTTTCTATCTCGCCGTCTCGCTCGTTATTAATCTTGCCCTTCGTGGGAGGGCTGTGTGGTGTTGGAAACAGGTGAGCAGGAATATTATCGGCAGCTTGGCGGCATGAAGAAATCTTAAAAAATGCATTCCGAGATACGTTTCTGGATGTGAAGCCAACGACAATCTTCAATTTGATTCGTATAGAATCGCGTGTTGTGAACGCGTAGTTGAGGAGCCCCCGAAATGAACGCAAAGCTCAAAAGCAAGCCCGTCGCAAGGTAATTCTTCATGGATATCTTAGTAAAGAACCGTTGAAAGATATTGCGACCAAGATCGGATGCTCACTGGCGAGTTTAAGAGTCAGCGCCAGTAAACTCGGTTGCACTCGAACCCCGACGGAGGCGGCGGAATTTCGCGGGGCTTTCATATGCCGGAACGGCGTAAGAACTGCATTCAAGGCGCTGCTCAATCAGAACTTATAGGCGATGCCGATCCTGACCTCGTTTAGCTTGATTTTTTCGTGCTCTTCCCAGCCTGGATCAGTGTTGTCGGTAGCCGTGGTGATCTTGCCCAGGTCGGTGTAACGATATTCGACCTTGCCGAACCAATTACTGCTGAAGGCGTAGTCGACGCCAGCACCAATCGTCCAGCCAGCCTTGACTTGCGACTCGGAATCCGTTGCTCCGCCATCTTCGAACTTCGTGCGGATATGCGCTACCGCCAAGCCACCGGTGACATAGGGCAGCCAGTTGTCGAAGGCATAGCCCAAGCGCCCGCGCAATGAGCCTTGGGCGTTGATACGGGTGTTGTCGTCAGTGCCGAATGGCCAGTCCGGGTTGTGGCCGATAATCCCGGAGGCCTGGACGTCACCTTCAATGCCGCCGATAACGCTGCCCCACTGCATATTGTAGCCGGCAAAAACACCACCGGTCACGCCCCGCATCTTGAATTTATCCGAGTAATCGGTGGACCCGTCAGCGAGGTTTTCGTCTTGGATGTGGTCTCTCCCCCAGGCGTAACCGATCTGGCCGCCGACATAGCCGCCCGTCCAATCATACGTGGAAGCAACTGGAAGCTCTTGGACCACATCTGCCGCCATCGCCGACGTGAGCGTTGCGCCGAGAATTGCGGCTGCCAAAACAAATTTCATTTCTGTGTCCCCACCAGCCCGACGGAATGCAACCGACAAGCCGGAGCGCGCAATCTCACCGTGTGTTGCAGACAAGCAACAAGCGGTGGGCCGGAGCGGCCAAGAGGACAACCGCGGAAGGGCCAAGCTACCACCAACGGCAGCACCGCGGGACGGTATTGGGCCGGGCCGCTGGTTTGTCCCGATCGGAATCGTCGCCGGCCCCCGACCAGCAGATGCACTCTTCCTGCACAGCGGAAGCATCGTCGGGCGGATCGGGAGGGAAGGGGCTTGCTCGCGGTCGGGAGTGCTGCACAGCTCGACCAGGCCGAAATTGAGGTTTGACAATTTCGAAGAAAATCCAGCAGAATCAACGGACCATTTCGAGTAGGTTTGACACTGTAACCCTTTGATATGTCGCAGGTATTCTAAGACCTCCGAGCATGCCATAAAGCATGTGGATATCGCACTGCAATCGCGACAGTGAGGCCGTAGGAGAGTCAGGACCGATGACCTCGACACCAACCGTGCCCGTTGAACTCGACAGGTTGATCAACGACTTTTCGCGGCCGCCAGATCAGTTGTTCGCCTGCTGGGCAACGATAGGTGTCGGTTTCAGGCTGATAGATGAAGTCCTGCTTGCCAAAGCGCCCGTCCGCCTTCGCCCTGAGGTTAAAGGCTTGAGCACGATCGGCGTCACGCCAGCGGCTTCGCAGGCAACGATCTCCTCACCCACAGCGCCTTTACATGGCGCAACGCGAGCCGATGTTTGATATAATTGTCATGATCTTTGACGAGGATTGTCTCGATAGCCTCCACATCGCTGACCAGAAGAGCGGGCCATCCGGCAAGATTGAGCCAAACGAGATCGCCATATCGACGTGCGGTTTCAGTGATGAAACCGAGCTCGTCTCTGCCGAAAGCGACCAGATCTCCGAGGAAAGGCAAGCCTTTCGGCCCGGGCGGTCGAAGCGAACGGGAAGATCCAACGCGGCTCTGGAGAGGGCTGGAGAGGACCATGCGATCCGCCTAACTTTTCAATAGTCGAAGCCCTTTACCGGAAGCATGTGCCTACCGTCCTGAAAGGTCAAATCAAGAAAGGCCGGTGTGTCTACAAGCCCGGCGGTCTGGCCCGGTGGCGAAGAACAGGCTGGTCAGGCCTTCGACCTCGGTCGAAATGGACTTTCTAAGTTGAACGCATCCGGAGAAATCTTCGGTGACGAAGCCAGAGTGGTATGATGGACAGAGAGTTAGAAGGACCTAGGCGGCACGTATAGGCAGATTGTGCTGTCGGGGCCAGGTTGCACTTCACGATGCCGGTTTGCCGTTGCTTTTTGGGTATGGCACCAATGGAAACGCATGTCGTGTGATCGACGCACCCTGTTGTCCGCGTAAGGCAGCAACTCACCGGAGGGCATTTTGAAGCCCTTCCTTGTTTCGCGCACCGCGCCATCTGGGATCGGCTCACAATGCTCGTCTTGGCAGCACTGCTTTTCATACCAGATGTCATGGGCCGATGCCGGCGGCATCCCGAAAGTGCAGGCGGTGGCTAAGATAGTGCCCAACCCGAGGGCGCTGCCGTCCCTTCTCAATAGCCGGATCATTAACTACATTAGGCTTATCTTATATAACGGCGCAAGCAGAGCTGCAGCTGTGGGCGGCGCGTTGGCCTTTGCTCTTCGCCACGGGGAACAGCGGGTGCAAGATTAAAGACAACATCCAGCCGAAGGCGAGCGCATCTATCACCGGTCAGGGCAGAAATTCTACGACGCGACCCGGATTTCGGAATCAAAAGGCGAACGGTGGTTTTGCTCAGAAGCAGATGCCCGTTCGGCGGGGTGGCGAAGATCGAAGCGATAGGAATTTCGGGCAGGGGAAGCCGCTGTGCGTAAGTCCATAGTCGTGTGGACGATATGCGAATGGCGTGGGGCGTGGGGGAACTATGAAGCAATCAGTGATTAGCCTGGTTACGGCTCTGATCTGGCGACGAATTCGAAACGGTCAGAACGGCTTTTAGGGGCTGCGCGTCGGGGCGTGGGGGGCGCTCCTGGAGCATGGTCCTCGGGGTCTAACCCAGAAGCAACGTTTCGCACTCGCGGGGGAATACGCCAAGGCCTTCCGGCGGCACATGAGGAAGAGCCGTTTTACGCTCCTCCAAGTCTCCCCGTCTCTGAGGCCCGTGCGGACGATGGCGGGGTGCTGGCTAGGGCGGCGGCCTCAATGCCTCCCAGCGAACTGGCCGAGCTTCGGGGCGCTCTTCTGGCCTACTTCAAGGCCGGGGAGGATGAGCGGGTCAGGTTGGCCCTCTCCCTATTCATCAAGTTCCCAGCACTCCAGGCGAGCCTGGGGCCAGACTTTGTGATGGCTCTGGAAGGAATGCATGGGGCTGACGCTGATGCGGCCCTCGCGGCTCGTGGGCTCCTGGTTACGGAGGAGGCGCGGCGTCTCCTGACCTTCGAACTAGTGGACAATGATGGGGGCTGCTCGGCGGGGCCTAGTGGCGCGGAGCGGCGGCGACTACAGGCCGGTGCCTGAGCTTGAGGGCTCTCCCGCCTTCGTCCTGGAGTCAGTGCCCGTAGGGGCCGCGCAAGGCCGGCCCGTGGTCACATTCGCCACGATCATCGATGCTCAAGCCACCAAGCGGAGTGCGGGGCAGGGCTCCAAGTCGATGCCGGAGAAATCGGTCAAAAAGTACAAGCGGATAGCGGAGTCCTTTGCTCGCCACCGGGGCTCATCCAACGCGGCGACCGTGACAGTGCACGAGGTCGAGGCCTGGGCGGATGCGATGCTGAAGGCGGGAGAGCCCTCCAATCGGTCCATAGCGGACAGGCTCGTCAACCTTGGGACCATCATCAACTGGGGCAAGCGCTTGAGGCAGTACCGGGAGGCCATGGCGGCGGCGGAGACGGTGTCGGGCAAGGTGGAGCTGCCAAGCTATATGGAGAAGCCTGGCGGGGAGACCGCGTATAGGCTTGAGGAGGCCCGCACGGTTCTAAAGGCAGCACGGAGGGAGACCGACTCAAGCAAGCGCTGGTTGCCCTGGCTGTGCCTCTATGCAGGGCTGCGGATAAGCGAGGCGAACACTCTGAGGAAGGCTGACTTCTTTGAGGCGGAGGGATCGTGGTTCCTCAAGGTGACAAGCGCCGGTAAGCGCTCCCTCAAGACGGCTAGCAGCGAACGGCGCATTCCTGTCCATCCGGCCCTGGAGGCTGAGGGTTTCCTTGAGTGGGTGAGGGCGGCTCCTTCTGGCCAGCTATTCAGGGACGGCGCAACGTCGCTCATTGGGCGGTGGGTGAAGAGCAAGGCGGTGGGCCTGGTCCGGCCTGGGGTCGCTCCTAATCACGGGCTGCGCCACCTCTTCGTTGACCTTTGCCGGCGCTACGGAGTGGAGGACAGTGCTCGGGAGTATATGGCGGGTCACTCGTCCCCCTCGGTTCACGTCAAGTACGGCTCCTCAGATGCCATGTTGCCTGGCCTGGCGGCGGAGATGCTCAAGATTGTGCCGGTGCTTCCACCGCCTACCAACAGTGCCAATTGAGGGGGACTACGCATGGAAAAGTTTCTAGTGCCGGGTGCCATCATCGTCGCATCCATCATCGTCGCCACCACGTTCCGCGTTGAGATGCGGCCCCTGCTGGGGATGAGCGGTGAAAGCTACCTGATGCAGGACCGGTGGACGGGCGTGGTTTCGCGCTGTGGGACGTATGCGCGTGGTTGTGTCGCCCTCAGGTAGGCAGCCCCTGGGTTCGCTACTCCAAGGCGTCTCCAGTGAAGATGGAGCGGAGCAATGCAACCTCGCGGTCTCCAAGAGCCTTGGCAGGCCACGCATCGCCGGCTGTTATCGACAGTGCACTTAGAAGGCCTCCGGCAAGCAACAGGTCTTCGGAGAGTGCCTCCATGTCAGGGAGCGTCACGTAGGGCAGCTCCTTAGCCTTGCCCCGCCTTAGTTCGATTTGAATAGCCGGGAACGCCTCCCCGTCACGAAAATCCATCGTCCACTTGATGTCGGAGTGGGCAACGGCATTGCGGTATCGCTGACAGTCTTCTGCCCTGAGCAGCTTCTGGGCGAGCCTCTCGGCAACGGACGTATTGACCTCAAGCTCTGAGAACTTGGCGGCAAAGAGCTTGCGCCTCTCGCCGTAAGTGTGTGGCAAGCGCTCGCCCTCCGGCAGGGGCAGATGGCGGAGTAGCTGCTCAAGACGTACGTTGAAAGCGTTCTCGAACATACCCCAGGAGATGATCGATTTGCCTATCTCCGTCGCAAACGCCTCGGAGGGTATGCCAAGGTAGATGTCGCCGCGTGTGCGCCGCCCAAGGTTGATGACTGGAGTGGTGAAGGAGACTGACTGCGGCACGGGACCATCCATACTCTGGGCTCACGGTTCGGTGGGGGCGATGGCCACCCGATCCAGCACCCTCATTACCTGAGTCGCGGACCACTTGCCTCCCCGGGAGGTCTTCGCCCCCATGTCGTTCATCGTGTCGGCGATGGCGGTGAGGGTGATTGGACATACCGACAGCGACCGTGCGAAGAACCTGGAACTAACCCAGCATGGCTAAGCGGGGCAGGACCCGGACAAGGCAAAGAGGGCGCTTGTGGAGGCCATGAAGTTACCCACTTAGCGATTGGTCAGGTTGGAGACGGAGAGGGCTGCTGTGGAAATCAGAGGGCTGGGCGAGCGCTTTGAGGCGCTCTGCGCGGAATTGTTTTTCGCTATTGGGTACCAGATTGCGCGGCAGTGGTCCCCGCTTACATCAGCATCGCAGACTGCGGATATCCATGCGAGCAAGAAGGAGGACAGCATTGTCATCGATACCAAGGTGGTGCCGGCGAACCCGCCCACCCTTCGTGAGTTGCGAGATGTTGTGGCGCGGTCCAAAGCAGTCCTTTCAAATGTCGATTCATCCAGCATGCATTACGTCCTGCTCAGCTGTAACGTCGAACCCGCCCACCGCGAATGGCTAGAGAGAGATTTCGAAATCGAGATATGGGACAGAGGGCAGATCGAGCGACAGCTAAGAAGGCTCCCGCCGAAACGCCTTGGACTGACTAAACGGTTTTGACAGTTCTTTGGGGAATTGGCCGCTGTAGAGAGGATTGGCGAAAGTGCTCGGCGTCTGGCGGAGAGGTCGAAGGCGACCGACTCCCGGTTCTCCGAGGACACTCCCGATTACCTTGAGTTCGGTGAGGCCGGGCTCGGCTTCTCCGAAGAAGGGCCGCTTGAGGGGGCCTACGGGACAAGCTCAGGAGCATTCAGCCGGGACGAGAAGATGCTAAGGCGTACGAAGCGCTCCTACAGGAGATTGTGAACTATCTATTCGGCGATTATCTTGTCGATCCTCGCCCCCAAAGCCGCACCGAAGACGGACTGGATATTCTTGATCTTGTTTATCGGGTACGAGCTGGTCATCCCTTTTGGGATACGCTTACAAGAGACTTTCGGACCAGAGCCATCATATTCGAGTGCAAGAACTATTCCGATGGTATTACCCCAGGTCAGATTTACTCCACGGAACGCTATGTGAACGCTGCGGCCTTGCGTTCCGTTTGTTTCCTAGTAAGCCGCGCGGTGCCGCATGAAAATGCAGAGCTGGCAGCGTTCGGGGCAATGCGGGAAGGTGGGAAGTTGTTCGTGCTCTTACACGATGCTCACTTGGAAGAGATGTTGGCGATCCGTCAGACCCAACGCCAGCTTCAGGCCAAGGAGGGCTCGCCAGTACGCGACTTCGCCAATGATCCTTCGGAGATACTGGACCAAGCCATTTATGACTTTCTTACCCGTATGGGGCGCTAGACCGGACTCCCACAGAAGGTCGATCACGCGAACGCTCTAATTTACGTGGCAGCGGGCGGACTTCCCCCCTTGGGGTAGGGGCCACCCGTGAAAGCGCCTCGGCCTGCGGCCTCCACCCCCAGCGCCTCGGCCTGCGGCCTCCACCTCCAGCGCCTCGGCCTGCGGCCTCCACCTCCAGCGCCTCGGCCTGCGGCCTCCACCTCCAGCGCCTCGGCCTGCGGCCTCCACCCCCAGCGCCTCGGCCTGCGGCCTCCACCTCCAGCGCCTCGGCCTGCGGCCTCCACCTCCAGCGCCTCGGC